>JAYUAL010000240.1:0-10491 GCA_043741355.1 Gemmatimonadales bacterium
GTGGACTCCATTGCCCCCGCTGCCCCGTACTCCGATCCCGGCGAGGTGGCCGAGGCTCCTGATGGAACCCTCTTCATCGCGACGTACACGCAGCTGTACGCCTGGTCCCGGCAGCAACGCAGCGTTCTGGCGTCGGTTCGGCTTCCGGTGTTCGGGGGGGACATGGCACTCTCGCCCGATGGGCAGACCGTCGCCCTGAGCGATGCCGGCATTGGGTTCGACGACCCCGGCTCCGGCAAGGTCTTTCTCTTCGATCGATCACTATCGAACCGGCGGGAGGTCGATCTCTCCGCAGCGGGGTCAAACGGCGTGCCGGTGGTTACGAATCGGCTGGCGTTCAGCAGGGACGGACGGTGGTTGTTCGCCGGGGCGGGCACGCCCTCCTTCGGGCCACTCTATGGAGCGCAGCGGTCGCAAGTACTGGTGATCGACATGCAGACTCTCCAGTTGGTGAGGGCAATTCGCCTCGAGGATTGGCGGGCGCCCCTCCTCTTCCTGCTTCGCTGACTGCGGGCGGAGCGCGGGTAGGAATCCGCCATCGGAGGATGCAGCGTACGGCGGAGAGGGCGGCGACCCGTAGCAGCGGCGATGGGCAGGGGCCGCGCCATGGCTCGGCGGTGCCGCGAGGGTCGTTCGCACGGTCAGCGACTTCTTGTCGCTTCTGGCTTGGCCGGCGCACTCGTCGAAGCGTGTCTTCCGATGGCCAGCACCCGAACTGGAAGCTACCGACTCCGCGTCGCGGCGATGGGCGTCGTAATGTTCCCCGTCGTTCGCCATGAAGAAGGCCCGATCGGCACATGGGACCTATCGCATTGGCTCGGGTGGGTTGCCTTCACTGTGGTCTTCGGCTCGGTGCTTGCGCATGGCTATCGTTGCGGATAGTTGTCTCTTTCCCAAGGTTCCGCGCAGTCCCAACGCATCGGATTGTCAGACGACATCACGGTTTCAATTCGCCCGCACAAGATCGGCAAGGTCAAGCTGTTGTCCTGGCGTGAGCGGCCGAGGACATAGGTAACAGATAGACCGAGGACATAGGTAACACTCTGGATGTACGTCATTGGGTACCTGCGGAGGTGCCCGATGCCGTGGAGAGTGGAGACGCCTCTGTCGCAGCGGCAGGATTTGGTGGAGGCGATGGCGCGGGGGCACTGGCAGATGACGGAGCTCTGCGCCCGCTTTGGGATCAGCCGGAAGACGGGCTACCAGTGGTGGGCGCGGTACGACCAGGGCGGGGTGGGTGCGTTAGGGGATCAGTCCCGCCGCCCGCGTACGAGTCCCACCGCCTTGGACGGCCCCATGGCCGGGCTGGTCGTGCGGACCCGCCAGGCGCATCCGACCTGGGGTCCGCGGAAGCTCCTCGCGTATCTCAGCCGCCGCCATCCGCGCCAGCTAACACCGCCTTCCACGCGACTGCCGCCATGGCACCCCACGTCGCGGCGGTCTACGGGCGGGCAAAGGACGGGACGCTGCAGGCGAGCGCGCCGCTACTCGGTCCGGAGTACACGTCGCAGGGGAAGCTCCTTTCCGGCGGAGGCGGACTCCTCTCGACGGTCGCCGATTATCTCCGGTTCACGCAGATGCTCCTCAATGGTGGCCGGCTCGGGGGGCACACCGTGCTCAGGTAGGAAACCGTCGCGCTCATGATGGAGAATCACCTCCCGCCGCAGCTGGTGCCGATTCCGGCATTCAACGATTGGCCGCCAGGCAGGAACGGTTTCGGATACGGCGGCGCGGTGCGCGTGGACTCGGCACCGTCGGCGCCGGGGTCGGTGGGAACGTTCCGCTGGGCCGGTTACGCCTCGACTTTCTTCTTGATGGACCGGAAGGCCGACCTCATCTCAATGCTCTGGGCGCAGTTCGTCCCGGCGACGGACCTCCCTGGCGGCGACAGCTGGTACCAGCGGCTGGTGTACGCGGCGGTGACCGGAAAGTAAGGGCGGGGTGCGAACCGCGAAGACGAGCGCCGGCGACACGTCATGACCTCACAGTGCAGTATGTGCTGGCAGTATGTGCTATGATGGGTCTTCCTTTCCCCCAACTTCAGCGGTGGCCCTCCGTGCGCGCACTCCTCCTCATCCTGTTCGCGCTGCCCATGCGACTTGCCGCGCAGCGCCCCGCCCCGCCGGCCCCGCCGCCGGTCCCGCGCGCGATCCGCGCGATCAAGGAAGCCGACCTCCGACGTGACCTCTTCGCCATGGCCTCCCCGGCGATGCGCGGTCGCGAGGGCGGAACACTCGACGAGCTGCGCGCCTCCGTCTGGGTCGCGGAGCAGTACCGAGGCATCGGCCTCAAGCCCGCCGGAGACGACGGCACCTGGTTCCAGTGGTTCAACGTCACCCGCACCCGCGTCTCGGTGACCTCGAGCCGCGCGATGATCGCCGGCCAATCGCTGACGCTGTTCGGCGACGTCATCCCCCTGAGCGCGGCCCCGGTGGAGGCGACGGGACCGGTGCTCTGGCTCGCCGATCCCACGGACACCACGACCGAGGTGCGAGGGCGGATCGTTGCGACCCTTCTCCGCGCGCCCGCCCCGCGCTCCATCCGTCCGACGAGCTATCCGGCGGGGGTCCGCTACGCGACCGCCGCCACCGCCGGGATTCTCGCGCGCCTTAACGGGCGCGGCGCGGCAGCCATCCTGCTCGTGGCCAACGCGCCGGTGGACAGCGCCTTCGAGGCCGTCGCGGTCATGCGGGTGCGGGGGGACTACGATGTGGACCGCGCGACCCCACGAGGGGCCGGACTGTCGGACCGCGTCTCGCCGCCCCCGGCAGCCGGTGCGGGTCCGACGCCCGCCTTGCTGGTGCGTGCCGGGATGGCGGCGACGCTGCAGGAGGGGCCCGAAGCGACGCTCGCCATCCGCCTCGAACGCTTCGAGACGCCCTCGGTGAACGTCATCGGCGCGCTGCGCGGCACCGATCCCGCGCTCCGCGGCGAATACGTGCTGTACAGCTCGCACCAGGACGCCAACGGCGTGCGCCTGCTCGTGCCCGGCGACTCGGTGCTCGCGGGCGCCGACGACAATGCCTCGGTGAGCGTCGCCGAGTTTGCGGCCGCCCGCGCCTTCGTCGCCCAGCGCCCCAGGCGCTCGCTCCTCTTCGTCCACCACGGTGCGGAGGAGCGCGGCCTGCTGGGTTCGCGCTACCACTCGGCGCATCCCGTCGTGCCGCTCGCGCAGATCGTGGCCGTGCTCAACGGCGACATGATCGGCCGCAACCATCCCGACACCGCGACGCTGCTCGGCGCGCAGCCCCCGCATCGCAACTCGAGCGAACTCGTGGAGATGGCGCTGCGGGCCAACGCGGCGACGGGACGGTTCGTGGTCGACACGCTGTGGGACCGTCCGACTCACTCCGAGGGATGGTACTTCCGCAGCGACCACCTGCCGTACGCACGGCTGGGCGTTCCCGCGCTCATGTACTCCACCAACCTGCACGACGACTACCACACCGCGGGGGACATCCCCGAGCGGATCGACTACGCCAAGCTCACCCGAATGGCACGGTGGATGTACCTCACGGGATGGTACGCAGCGAATGCGCCCAGGCGGCCGGCTGTGGATGCGGGGTTCAAGCTGGAGCGGTGAGAGTGCTGCTGACGGGGGCCCTGGTCGGCGAACACTTCCCTACACGTCCAGGTTGCTCACGTACTTGGCGTTCTGCTCGATGAACAGCCGGCGGGGCTCCACCTCGTCTCCCATGAGCTGCTCGAACAGATTCGACGCCTCGACCGCGTCCTCCAGCGTCACTCGGAGGATGGTGCGCTTCTCGGGATCCATGGTGGTCTTCCAGAGCTGGTCGGGGTTCATTTCGCCCAGGCCCTTGTAGCGCTGGATGTTCACGTTGACCTTGCCGCCCTCTCCTCCGCCAAGACGCTTGACGAACTCCTCGCGCTCCACTTCACCGTAGGCGTAGTACTCCTCCTTGCCGCGCGCGACGCGATAGAGCGGCGGCTGGGCAATGTAGATGTACCCCGCCTCGATCAGCTCGGGCATTTGCCGGAAGAAGAAGGTGAGCAGCAGGGTGCGAATGTGGGCGCCGTCCACGTCGGCGTCCGTCATCAGGATGATCTTGTGATAGCGCGCGTCCGTGATGGTAAAATCTTCCTTGACGCCGGTGCCGATGGCGGTGACCATGGCGCGGATTTCTTCATTGGAAAGAATCTTGTCGATCCGGGCCCGCTCGACGTTCAGGATCTTGCCCCGGAGCGGCAGGATGGCCTGAAAGGAGCGGTTCCGGCCCATCTTGGCGCTGCCGCCGGCCGAGTCTCCTTCAACGAGATAAATCTCGCAGAGCGCCGGGTCGTCCAGCGAGCAGTCCGCCAGCTTGCCGGGCAGCACGCCGTTCTCCAGGCCGGACTTCTTGCGGACCAGGTCCCGCGCCTTCCGGGCCGCTTCCCGGGCCCGCGCCGCGCTGACGGCCTTCTCGATGATGGCGCGCGCCACCGGAGGGTGCTCGTCGAGGAAGCTGCCGAGGTGTTCGTTGACCACGGTCTTGACGATGCCCTCGACCTCGGAGTTGCCCAGCTTGGTCTTGGTCTGGCCCTCGAACTGCGGCTCCTTGACCTTGATATGGAGGACGCAGGTGAGCCCCTCACGGATGTCCTCGCCGGTGAGGGAGAAGTCTTCCTTCTTGAGGTAGTTCCCCTTCTTGGCGATTTCGTTGATGGTCCGGGTCAGCGCCGATTTAAAGCCGGTCAGATGCGTCCCCCCCTCGTGGGTATTGATGTTATTGACGAAGGTGAAGGTGTTCTCGTTATAGCCGTCCTCGTACTGGAGGGCGATGTCCACCTCCACGTCGTCCTTGGTGGCCGTGAATGCCACCGGCTTGGGGTGCAGCGCCTTCTTGTTGCGGTTGAGCCACTGCACGAACTCGATCAGCCCGCCCTTGGCGAAGAACTTTTCTTCCTGGGGCGGGTCCTTTCGCTCGTCCTTGATCGTGATGGTGATGCCGCGATTGAGGAACGCGAGCTGGCGCAGCCGGTCCGCGATGGTCTGGTAGTGGTATTCCAGGGTGGTGAAGATCTCGGGGTCGGGCTTGAAAGTCACCGTGGTGCCGGTTCCCTTGGCCTTGCCGACGACCTCGAGCTTTTTGACAGTCTGACCGCGCACGAAGCCCATGTGATGGCGCTTGCCGTCCAGGTCTACGTATACATCGAGCTTTTCCGAGAGGGCGTTCACCACCGACACGCCCACGCCATGCAAGCCGCCGGACACCTTGTAGGTGTCCTTGTTGAACTTGCCGCCGGCGTGCAGCATCGTGAGCGCCACTTCGACGGCGGGAATCTTCTCGGTCGGATGCATGGCCACCGGGATGCCGCGCCCGTTGTCCACCACGGTGATCGAATTATTCGCGTGGATGGTGACGTTGATGGTGTCGCAGAATCCGGCCAGCGCCTCGTCGATCGAGTTGTCCACCACCTCGTATACCAGATGGTGCAACCCGGTCTCGGACGTCGACCCGATGTACATGCCGGGCCGCTTGCGAACCGCTTCCAGGCCTTTGAGGACCTGAATTGATTCGGCGTCGTAGTCCTTGCCGTTCCTGTCGCCCGCCGGATTAGCCATCCTGTTTCACTCCGCCTGTGAGCCAGCGTATTTCCTTGATTTGCCCGCGCCGATCCTGGTTGAGCCTGGCCAGGATCCGCGGGGCCATGAGACTCAGCTCGTTGGCCCAGGCGCTCGAGGCGACCCGGACCCACAGCGTTCCTTCCGCGTTGACCGCCTCGGCCCTGGTGGCCGCCGCGATCTGGGGCCCCACCGCCTCAGCCCACCGCTCCACCACCTGCGAGACGTCGAGGCGCTTCGCGAAGCCGGACTTGGCGAGCCAGGCGTCGATGACATGCCCGATCGGCGTCAGCTTCGACTTGGCTTTCACGCGACCAGTCCCAGGCTCACGCGCCCGCTCTCCACCGCCAGCGTCTCCAGGTGGAAACCGTCGGGGAGCTCATCCTCGCGGGGCGACGTGATGAAAGTCTGCCGGGCTCCCCCGGCCAGGAGCCGGGCGGCCAGCCGCTGCTGCCGGCCCCGATCCAGCTCGGCGAAGACGTCGTCCAGCAGCAGCACCGGCTCGGCCCCCGAGGAGGCGGCCAGCGTCTCGCGCTCGAGCAGCTTGAGCGCCACCGCCGCGGTGCGCTGCTGCCCGGTAGAGCCCACCTCGCGGAGCGACCGTCCCGCGATCCGGAGATCGAGGTCATGGCGGTGCGGCCCCACGGTCGTTGCGCCGTGCGCCAGGTCCCGCGAAGCGGCCCGGGCCAGCGCGTCGGGCCAGCGGGCCGGGTCGGAGAGCGCCTCGTCTCCCCGATATCGGAGCGTCACTTCGGAGATCTCCCCCAGGGCGATACACGTCTCGGTGAGCGGCTCGCCATGGGCGGAGCTCCACGCCAGCCGGTGCCGGATGAGCAGGGCGCCCGCGCCCGCGACGGCGGTATCGAACGCCCCGGCAAGATCGGCGCGGTGCTGCCGGAGCGCGGCGTTGCGCTGGGCGAGCGCGGCGCGGTATCGGGAGAGAGCCCGGAGGTACTCGCGATTGGCCAGCGAGAGGACCCGGTCGAGATACTGCCTTCGCGCCGCGGCGGCCCCCTGTACCAGATGGAGGTCGGTGGGGAGAAAGGCCACCGCAAGCCAGTGCCCCAGCGCATCACCCAGGCGTTCCGGCTCCGCGCCGTCCAGCAGCAGCCGCTTCCGCCTGCCTATGCAACGGAATCCGGCCGAGAGGTCGCGGGGACGGCGGCCGTCCTCGAGGGTCAGGGTGAGCTCAAAGCCCGCCTCGCCATGGCGGGTGACGTCGATGTCCCGCGCGCCGCGAAGCGAACGAAAGAGCACCGGGTAGTAGAGCAGCTCCAGCAGGTTGGTTTTCCCGTGCCCGTTGGGTCCGAGAAAGACGGCGCCGCTCGGGGGAAGAGACAGCTCCAGATCCGCCAGATTGCGGAAACCCCGAGCCACGATTCGGTCCGCCCGCATGAGGGAAAAATAGCCGGGAATGAGCGGGAATCACAGCAAGGAGGGACGGTTGGACGGGGGAGGTCCGTAAGCCCACCGTCCTCACCGTCCGCCAAACGTCGATTTCCGTTTCTCAAGGAAGGCGGTGGTTCCCTCCTTGAAATCCGCCGTCCCTGCCAGCTCCCCGAAGCGGCGGCTTTCCAGCGCCAGCGCGTCATCGAGCGACAGATCCTCCTGCTCGTCCACCATGCGGATACACCCCGCCACGGCGAGCGGGCCATTGTCGAGAATGCCGCGCAGCAGCTTCGCGCACTCGGAAATCAGCTGGTCGGCGGGGACCACGCGGTTGACCAGCCCGATCCGCCAGGCCTCCTGGGCGTCGATCATCGCGCCAGAGAGCAGCAGCTCGAGGGCCCGTCCCCGGCCTACCAGCCGGGGGAACC
Organism: Gemmatimonadales bacterium; assembly: GCA_043741355.1. Lineage (GTDB taxonomy): Bacteria > Gemmatimonadota > Gemmatimonadetes > Gemmatimonadales > GWC2-71-9 > JABFSM01. The sequence goes on from JAYUAL010000240.1 coordinate 7,381, forward strand.
GCACGGTTCCGCCGTAACCCGGGGTGATGCCCAGCTTGACCTCGGGCTGGCCGAACCGGGCGTTCTCCGAGGCGAAGCGCATGTGGCAGGCCATCGCCAGCTCGCAACCTCCACCGAGGGCAAACCCGTTGACCGCCGCGATGACCGGTTTGGGAAGCTGCTCGAACTGGCGGAAGATCTGCGACCCTTTCCGGGAAAGCGCCTGGGCTTTGATGGTGTTGGCGGTGGCGAGTTCGGCGATGTCGGCCCCCGCCACGAAGGCTTTGCTCCCGCTGCCGGTCAGGATGACGGCGCGAACCGCGTCGTCCCCGGTCACCTGGTCCGCGGCCGCGCCCAGCTCGGTGATCACGGTGTCGTTGAGCGCGTTGAGCTTGTCGGGCCGGTTGACCGTGATCAGGGCGATGGCGTCGCGAATTTCGAAGAGCAGCGTGGAATAGATCATCGTCGCAGGGGCCAGGATTCAGGATTCAGGATTCAGAGGAAGATAAGCGCCCTGAGGGCTTGGCCGCCGCGGCATAGTCGGGGTAGCGCGGCTCGTACATCGCCGCCTGAACGTGGGTGCGCAAGTCATCCGGCCGCGGCAACCCCGCAAAGCCCTGTGCATAGGCCACCTCGGCCACCGCGGTCGCGATGCTACGATGACCAACCGGAAGAAGCGCGCTTCGTGGCGGTCGTGGAGGGCGGCGAGCTTGATGTACTTCTCGAGGTCCGAGGTCTTGCTGCTGAAATTCTCGAGCACCCGGGCCGCCTGGTCCTCCTGCGACAGCACTCTCGGCCGCCGCAGCCCGCGGAGGCCCAGGGCATCCCGCTCCGCCATGGTGAAGGCGGTTCCCTGGTTGAGGGCCGGGTCCCGCAAGAGCGCCATTCCTCTGGAAAGCATGACCTGATCCTTCGGGTCTGGTTTTCCGGTGCTAGGTTTCGCCATGGCCTGCATTCTCGCGCTGGATCAGGGTACGACCAGCTCCCGCGCCCTCGTCGTGCACCAGGACGGCACGATCCTGGGCCAGGCCCGCCGCGAGTTTCCCCAACACTTTCCCGCGCCCGGGTGGGTGGAGCATAACCCCGAAGACCTGCTCAGCTCGACGGTCGAAGCCGCCCGGGAGGCGCTTGCTACCGCGGGGGAGCGGCCGGTCGGCATTGGGATCTCGAATCAGCGTGAGACGGTGGTGCTATGGGACCGCGCGACCCTGCGCGCCGTCGCACCGGCGATCGTCTGGCAGGATCGGCGCACCGCCGCGCGATGCCGGGAGCTGCGCGCCGCCGGGACCGAACCGGAAGTGCGATCGCGCACCGGGCTTCTGCTCGACCCCTACTTCTCGGCCGCCAAGCTGGAATGGCTGCTCCAGGATGCCGCCCTTCGGCGTCGAGCCGAACGGGGCGAGCTGGCCGCAGGCACCGTGGATACCTGGCTCATCGCACGCCTCACCGGCGGCCGGGCCCATGTCACCGATCCGACCAACGCCTCCCGGACCATGCTCTACACGCTTCGGTCGGGGGAGTGGGACCGCGACCTCTGCACGCTGTTCAATGTCCCCGACGGCGTGCTCCCCACGATCGTCCCCTCGGCGGGAGTGTGTGCCGAAACCGATGCGGAGAGCTTCGGCGTTCCGCTGCCGATCGCTGGCCTGGCGGGCGATCAGCAGGCGGCGCTGTTTGCGCAGGGCTGTGTCGAGCCGGGAATGGCCAAGAACACTTACGGTACGGGAGCCTTCCTGCTGGTGTACACCGGCTCGGCTCCGCCGATACCTCCCCCGGGCCTGCTTGCCACGGCTGCCTGCGACGCGAGGGGCGGGCGGGGGTTCGCTCTGGAGGGAAGCGTGTTCATCGCCGGGGCCGCTATCCAGTGGCTCCGTGACGGGCTGGGCATCCTCCAGGACGCCTCCGAGTCCGCCGAGCTGGCGGCTTCGGTCCCCGACAACGGCGGCGTGAGTTTCGTCCCCGCGTTCGTCGGGCTCGGGAGCCCCCACTGGGAGGCCGAGGCGCGAGGCACCATCACCGGCCTGACGCGCGGAACCACCCGTGCGCACCTGGTCCGCGCGGCGCTGGAGGCCATCGCGTTCGGATCCGAGGAGCTGCTGCAGACCATGCTGACCGCCTCGACTCTCGCCCTGCCGAGCCTCCGCGTGGACGGTGGCGCCTCCGCGAACGACTGGCTGATGCAGTTCCAGGCCGATGTGCTCGGGGTGCAGGTCGAGCGTCCCGCCAACGTCGAGACCACCGCGCTGGGCGCGGCGGCCCTGGCGGGGCTGGCCCTCGGCGTGTGGCCGTCGCTCGAGGCCTTCGTCGCCACCACCGCGCGGCATCAGGTGTTCACCCCGGGACCGGGAGAGTCCGAGCGTGCCCAGCGCAAGACGGGTTGGCGGAGGGCCGTGGAGACCGCCCTGTTCTGGGCCAGGACCCGTTAGGGCTGCACCACCAGCGCGGTGACCATGCCCAACATTCCGTGCTCCGATTCGGCGTGGAGGAGAATGTGGCAGTGGAAGGCCCAGGTTCCGGGGTTGGTGGCCTTGACCAGGACGTCCCACCGCTCTCCAGGCGCGATGTTGAGGGTGTCGCACTTCCACGGTGCCGGCTGATCCCACCCGTCCTTGGCGATCACGGTCATGTGCATGCCGTGGAGATGCATCGGGTGGATCATCATCCCTTCGTTCATGAAACGGATCCGCACGGTCTGGCCGAGCTTCGCCACCAGTGGTTCCGTGGCGGGGAAGCTCTTCCCATTGATAGTGTACCCGTGCATGGTGTCATTCAGGATCATGACGTAGTCGAGGTCGGCCTTCGGCTCGTTGCGGGCATCCTTCGGCTCCACGATGAACGCGCCGAGCAGGCCCATACCGACCTGGTACGCGGCGTTGTGGTGCGAGTGGTACATGTGGGAGCCGGCGTTGGGGACCACGAATTCGTAGGTGAAGGATGCGCCGGGTTTGATGGGCGGCTGAGTAATGAAGGGCACGCCGTCCTGGTTGTTGGGAATCTCCAGTCCGTGAAAATGGACCGAGGTGGACTGGGGCAGCTCGTTCCTGACATTGAGCCGGACCCGATCACCTTCTCGCACCCGGATCTGGGGGCCCGGCACCTGACCGTTGTAGGCCCAGGCTTTCACGCTCCTCC
>JAYUAL010000241.1:0-1817 GCA_043741355.1 Gemmatimonadales bacterium
GGAACCCGGCCGCCTCGAACGCCACCTGCCAATCGTCAATGCCCTGCTTGATGCAGGAACGCCATTGCACCGGGGTCGCGGGGTCGATGTAATAGACGATCTGCTTGACCGGGTCCACCAGCTCGCCGCGGGCAAAGGCCGCGGGATCCTTGGGCTCGAGCCGCCAGCGGGAGATGTAGCGCCGGACCTCCGACTTCTGCACCGGCCGGCCATAGTCGGTCTGCTGGACGCCGAAGTAGCCTACCCGCGCGTCGTTGAGGCGGGCCATCATCGGCTTCTCGGGCAGGAGGAGCATCGACTGGTTCATTTCGACCGAGATGGTGCCGGTCTCGGCGTTGGACGGCGCCAGGCCGGCGCCGTAGGTCAACACGTGGCGCGCCTCGATGTTGGTCGGAAAGCTGTGGATCGCGACGATGTAGGAGCGGGTCGGATCCAGCGTCCGCACCTGGTACTGGGTCCGGCGCTGCTGCGCCAGGCCGAGCACCGGCACATCGGTGGTAAATATCGGCGTGACATCGATCACCACCGCGCTGGAATCGGGCTTGAAGGCCGCGATCGGAAACGCGAACAGCACCGGCTCGAAGTTGGAAACCCGCACCGCCATCGCGATGGGCAGCGAGTCGGCGGCGACGTTGTCGTAGGCCACGTACCGGAGCAGGATGCGGTCGCTCTGGCGCTGCCACCGGACTACGCCTTCGTTCTCCTCCTCGCCGCCGAAGCCGACGTTGGTCGGCGTCTTGGTGCGGCGGGTGACCAGGAGCATTTCCTTGTCGTAGAGCTGGACCGGGATCTCGTAGTACCACTTGTCTGCCACCTGATGCACCGTGAAGAGCCCGGAATCGGAGCGGGCCTTGTCGGTGATTACCTCCTTATAGGGCCGGGGACCGGTGGGGGGGGTACCGGGGACGCCCGGCCGTGCACCGCCCGGAGCCTGGCCCGGAGCACCGGGCGGCTGTCCGGGGGCTGGCGCCGCCGTGCCGGTTGGCGCCGGGGCCTGGGTGGACGCGGGGCCCGCGGCCTTGGTGGCGCAGCCGGCCAGAGCGAGCAGAGCCAGGAGCCCCGAACGGGGGCCTTTGGGGTAGCGCAACATGGTTGTCCTCATGGGGGTCAAGCCGTGTAAGAAATCCTTTTTTGCCGGGAATTGCCAGCGAGACCCCGGACCTCGGACTATTCCTCCCGTAACACCGCCAGAGGAGCCCGCTTGAGGATTTCCGCGCTGTTCCAGAGTCCGACCGAGAGGGTCAGCGCAAGCAGCAGGAGGGTGAGCGCGCCGAGTTGCAGGGCGGGAAGGCTGAATGGTTGCTTGAACAGCCACCGGGCCAGGGCCCACCCCGCCACGCTCGCGAGGACCACCGAGGCGAGCGCCGCCAGCACTCCCAGTGCGGTGTACTCGGCAATCAGGATTCGGAGCACCTGGGCCCGGGTGGCGCCCAGGGTTTTGAGGAGGACCCCTTCCCGGATTCGCGAGAGCCGCGACGCGGAGACCGCGCCAACCAGCACGATGGCCCCGGTGATCAGACTGAACAGCGCCAGGAAACGCACGATCAAAGCCCCGCGATTCAGGATGCCCTCGATCGCCTCCTGCACCTGGGACAGGTCGATCGCCGTGACGTTGGGATAGCGCTCCGCCATGGCGCGCTGTACCCGGCCGCGCCGGTCGGCGCTGTCCGCACGCACCAGGGTCACGAACATCTGCGGCGCCGCCTCGAGCGCGCCGGACTGGAAAACCGCGAAGAAATTGGTGTCGAAACGGCTCCAATCCACATCGCGCAGGTTGGCGACGCTGCTGGGCACGTCGACCCCACCCACACTCCAGA
>JAYUAL010000242.1:0-4491 GCA_043741355.1 Gemmatimonadales bacterium
TGCCGACTCCCGCCGTCAAGGCCGCCTGGCGCAGCATGGCCTCCGCCATGGCACTGCGACAGGTGTTGCCGGTGCAAACGAACAGCACCTTCATGGCGCAAGCCTTCCCACCGCCCGGCGCAGCTCGGCTCTCGGCAGCGCGCCCTCCCGGATGAGGGCCGGCTGAGGCGAGGTGCAGTCGACGATCGTCGAGGGCGGGACGTTGCCCAGCGTGCCGCCATCCAGGACCAGGAGGTCTCCGGCTTCGTACGCGCCCTTGAATTCCGACACGATCTGTTCCGCGCCGGCCGCGGGCGCCCGGCCGGGGCGGTTGGCGGACGTGGAGGTGAGCGGCTCGTCGAGGAGGGTGATCAGGCGGGCCACCCCCTCGTGGGAGGTGTAGCGCACCGCAAACCCGCCCTCGGGACCGCGAAGCTTGTCGGGCAGTTTCCCCTCTCCCCCGCGCAACACCAGGGTGAGCGGACCGGGCCAGAAGGCCCCGGCAAGTGCGTTGGCGGAAGGCGAGAACACGAGGCCGGCTCGTTCCGCCATTGCTCGGCTCGAGACCAGGAGCAGGAACGGCTTGTCGGCCGGCCGCCCCTTGAGTGCCGCCAGCCGTTCAAGCGAGAGCGCGTCCGCGGCCGATCCGAGACCGTACACCGTTTCGGTGGGGTACCCCAGCAGCCGGCCCCTTCGGATGTGGCTTTTCACCGGCGCGGCGGCGGCCTCGGCATCGGCGAGGGACCTCAGCGGGAGTATCATGAACCGGCCGCCGCGAGCGCCTCCGCCATCCTGAGGTCGTCCAGGGTGGTGATCTTCAGATTGGTGCTCACATCGTGGACCAGCACGACCGGCCCGCCCGCGCGCTCCACCAGGGCGGCCTCGTCAGGAGCGGAGTAGCTCGCTCCGCGCGCCGCCTCGAATGCCCGCGTGAGCATCGGTCGGGGAAAACCCTGCGGGGTCTGCGCCCGCCAGAGGCCGTTCCGGGAGACGGTGCGAATGACATGGCCGAGAGCGCCCAGCGCCGGCGGCTCGGCTTCCTTCAGGGTATCGGTGACGGGTACCGCAGCAACTGCCCCGGTTCCGTGCCGGGCCGCGGCGATCACCCGGTCGATCACGGCGGGCTCGGGAAACGGCCGGGCACCGTCATGCACCAGAATGATGGTGCACCCAGGCGAGAGCTCCCTGAGTCCGGCTTCGACGGAGTCCATGCGGACCTCACCGCCCGCCACGGCCCGGAGCCGCTCGCCCAGCAATTCGGCGAGCCATGCCGGCGGGGCAAGGACGTTCGCGGCCGGAAGGACGGCAATGACCTCGAGCACATCGGGATGGGAGAGGAATGGGCGGACGGCGCGGAGCAGGAGTGGAACGCCGGCTATCGGGCGGAACTGCTTGGGAACCTCCCCGCCCAACCGCTCGCTCCTGCCCGCGGCGACGACCACGACGCCGACATCACGCGGCAAGGGAGCCCGCCAGCTCATCGACGTGGGAAATCGCCACATGCCGGAGTCCCGGAACCTGGGCACCTTGCCGAGGAGAGGCGAATGCGCGCCGGAAGCCGAGGCGACTCGCCTCCGTCAGGCGTCGTTCCAGCCCGCCGATGGGACGGACCTCTCCGCCCAAGCCGATTTCACCGAGATACAACGCGTCGGCCGGCGTCGGCAGGTTGTGCAGGCTGGAGAGCAGCGCGGCGGCCACCGCGAGGTCGGCACCCGGCTCCCGCAGCCGGACGCCGGCGGTGACCTGCACGAAGACGTCGAGCTGCGCGAAACTCGCCCCACCGCGACGCTCCAGCACCGCCAGCAGCACCGCGAGCCGCTTTGGATCGATACCGGTAGCCACCCGCTGCGGAGTACCGTATCCCGACGGCGCGGCCAGGGCCTGCACTTCCACCAGCACCGGCCGGGTGCCCTCCATGAGCGCGGTGACAGCGCTGCCGCTGGTTCCTTCGGAGCGGGCTGCCAGAAACACCGCCGAGGGGTTGGGTACCGCGGCCAGCCCGCTCTCGGTCATCGAGAAGACGCCCAGCTCGTCGACCGAGCCGAAACGATTCTTGGTGGCGCGCAAAAGGCGATAGTCGAGCGAGCCCTCGCCCTCGAAGTAGAGCACGGTATCCACGATGTGCTCGAGGGTCTTGGGCCCCGCGATGGTGCCGCCCTTGGTCACGTGACCGACGACGAACACCGCCGTGCCGCTCTCCTTGGCAAAGCGCATGAGGTGCGCGGCACATTCCCGCACCTGGCCCACGCTCCCCGGGGCGCTCTCCAGCGCGTCGGTGTACACGGTCTGGATCGAGTCGAGCACCAGCAGCTCCGCGCCGGTGGCCCGTGTGGCATCGAGGATGGCTTCGAGCCGGGTTTCCCCAAGCACCAGCACCGGGCCCGCGTCTTCCACCAGCCGATCGGCGCGAAGCCGGATCTGCTCGGGGGATTCCTCCCCACTGGCGTAGAGCACGTGGCGGCCGGCGGCGCGGAGCCGGGCCGCGGTCTGGAGCAGCAGGGTGGACTTGCCGATACCGGGCTCACCCCCGATCAGGGCCATCGAGCCCGGTACGATGCCGCCCCCCATGACGAAATCGAATTCGGGAATGCCGGTGGTCCAGCGAATCAGGCGCGACGGCGCCACGTCGGACAGGGGGGACGGTGAGGTCGGCGAGGACGCAGACTTCCCGGCTGCCCGCCCTCCCGGCTTCCCAACCGAGATTGGCTCCTCCGCCACGGTATTCCACTCGCCGCACGCCTCGCAGCGGCCGGCCCACTTGGAGTGGTCGTGGCCGCACTCGGCGCAGCGATAAACCGAGCGGGGCCGCGCCACTCAGGAACCCTCGCGCTCGGCGTGACTGTCGAAGCGGGTGAACTGCTTGTGGAAGTGCAGCTTGATGTTGCCGGTAGGGCCATTACGGTGCTTGGCAAGATGGATGTCCGCCAGGCCCTCGATGTTCTGACCGGCCGTTTCCGCCTTTTCCCGGAGATCCTTGTACATCTCTGGTCGGTGAATGAAGATCACGACGTCCGCATCCTGCTCGATGGCCCCGGAGTCCCGAAGATCGGAAAGCATTGGGGTGCGGTCTCCACCGCGCTGCTCCGAGGCACGGGATAGCTGCGACAGCGCGATGACCGGAATCTCGAGCTCCCGTGCCAGCGCCTTGAGGGAGCGGGAAATGTCCGAGATTTCCTGAACCCGATTGTCCGAGTACTCCGGGCTGCGCATCAGCTGCAGGTAATCCACGATGACCAGCCCCACCTCGACCTCGGCCCGAAGGCGGCGCGCCTTGCCCCGCATTTCCAGGAGTGTCAGCGAAGGACTATCGTCGATCCAGATGGGGCACTGCTGCAGGATGCCGGACGCGCGGGCGAGCTTGGGATAGTCCGAGTCCCGGATCCGTCCCTGCCGTACCGCCTGGCTGTCGATCATGGCCTCCGCGCAGAGCATCCGCTGCACCAGCGAATCTTTGGACATTTCCAGGGAGAACACCGCCACCCCATGACCCTTGTGCGCGGCGTTGGTGGCAATGTTGAGGCAGAACGCCGTCTTGCCCATCGACGGACGGGCCGCCACGATGACCAGTTCGGACTTCTGGAACCCCGACGTCAGCGCGTCCAAATCTGCGAAGCCGCTGGGCACTCCGGTAACCGCAGTTCCGCTGCGATGGAGCGTTTCGATGCGCTCCATCGTAGGCCAGAGCATTTCCTTGATCCGAACGAAACCGTCGGTGCGGCGCTCCTGCGAAATCCGGAAGATCTTTCCCTCGGCCTGGTCCAGCAGCTCGTTCGCGCCGAGCCGGCCTTCGTAGGCTTGCTGAATGATGCCGGTGGAAGCCTCGATGAGGCGGCGAAGAATGGACTTTTCCCGCAGGATACGGGCGTGGTGTTCCAGGTTGGCCGGGGTCGCCACCGAATCGACTAGCTCGGCCAGGTATTCGGCGCCTCCGACGGTATCGAGCTCGTTGCGCCGCAGCAGCTCGTCCCGGAGGGTGATGTGGTCGATGACGACCCGCTGCTCGGTGAGCGCTACCAGGGCCCGGAACAGCCGCCGGTGGGCTTCCTTGTAGAACATGGAGTGGTCGAGGATCTCGGCCGCGCGCAGCGCGGCATCCTGGTCGATGAGCATCGCCCCGAGAACCGCCTGCTCCGCGTCCGGGCTCCAGGGCGCGGACCGGAGGCTCTGTTCAACGGTCGAGAAGCTGTCGGGCGATACGGACGTCATCCCAGGTGGGCTTCTTCCAGTTCGGGTTTCGGAGGAGGGCCGCCGGGTGGTAAGTCACGACCAGCGGGATGCCATGGAAGGAATGTACTCTCCCGCGCAAATCCGTGAGACTTCGTTTGACCCCCAGCATGGATTCCGCGGCGGTGGCGCCCAGGGCCACCAGGACCTTGGGCCCCACCAGCTCGATTTGCCGCTCGAGATAGGGCCAGCACGCCGCCAGCTCGTCCGGGAGGGGCTTCCGATTCTGCGGGGGCCGGCATTTGACCGTGTTGGCGATGAACACCGCTTCCCGGCGGAGGTCGATCG
>JAYUAL010000243.1:0-4479 GCA_043741355.1 Gemmatimonadales bacterium
TCCGCCCATGAACACTGGCTGGTCTGCCCGACCCACGTGTTGTGGCGCTACGATCAGCGGCCCTGCAACGAGCGACACTGCCTCCGCTGCGTGCTGGCCCATCGCCGTCCACCCCAGCTCTGGCGCTACACGTCCGCCATCGAGGATGGGCTCGCCGGTATCGACGCGGTCCTGGCGATGAGCGAATTCAGCCGGCGCAAGCACGCCGAGTTCGGGCTCATCAAGCCGATGGAGGTGCTGCCGCCGTTCTTTCCCGAGGATCCGGCCGGGGAGGTACCTGGGGAGACCTCCCCGCATCCCCGCCCGTATTTCCTGTTTGCCGGCCGCCTGGAGCCCATGAAGGGCCTGGAAGACGTTCTGACCGCCTTCGCCGGGTTTAACGACGCCGACCTCGTCGTGGCCGGAGAAGGAAGCGCGGGCCAGAGCTGGCGGGGACTCGCCGGCGTGTTGCCACACGTTCACTTTCTGGGCCAGGTGCCGCATGCCGATTTGCGGCGATGGTATCGCCACGCCGTCGCGGGAGTGTTCCCCTCCACCGGGTACGAAACCTTCGGGCTTGGCCTGATCGAAGCGATGCGCGAAGGGGTTCCGGTCATCGCGCGGCGCATCGGACCGTTTCCCGAAATGATCGAGAGCACGTCGGCCGGTTTGCTGTTCGACACCCCGGATGAGCTGGAGGCCGCGCTGCGCCGGCTGTCTGGAGACGTACCCTATCGCGCTGCCCTGGCGAAGGCCGTGGCTGGCGCCGGGATCCGCTGGAGCGAAGCCACGGTCATCCCCCAGTATCTCGAGGTCGTGCGCCGCGCGGCGGAGCGTCGCGGGCATGCCCGGGTATGCCGGATACTCGGCGAGCAGGCGTCGTGATGCGCGCGATCCTCACGTACCACTCGATCGACCGGTCCGGTTCGGTTATCTCAGTAACCCCGGCAACTTTCCGGGCGCACGTCGAGTGGATGGCCGAGCGGAACGTGCGGGTTGTTTCGTTGCCGGAGTTGCTCGCGCTGCCGGACGAAGTGAACGCGGTAGCCCTCACCTTCGACGACGCGCTCGCGAGCGTGGCGGTCGAGGCGGCGCCCCTGCTCGCGGCCCACGGCTTCCCGGCGACGGTGTTCGTGGTGAGCAGGCATGTTGGTGGCAACAACCGCTGGAACGGCGCCGGAGATCCCGGTATCCCGGAGCAGCCGGTGCTGGGCTGGGACGCGCTGGGGCGTCTGCGCGAGCAGGGGTTCAGCATCGGGGCGCACACCCGGCGGCACCGTCCGCTGCCGGAGTGCGGGGACGCGGAGTTGGCCGACGAACTTGCCGGCGCTGCCGAGGACATCGCCAAGGCGCTGGGTGAGCGCCCCGCGACGTTCGCGTACCCCTACGGCGCCGTCGACCCCCGCGTGGCGCGCGCAGCCGCGGAGCAGTTCGCCATCGCGTGCACCACTGCGTTCCGCCCGGTCACCGGAGCCACTCCGAGGGCGATGGTGCCGAGGCTGGATGCATGGTACTTCCACGACGCCAGCCGCCTGAGGCGCTGGGGCACCTCGAGGTTCCGCCGCGCGATCGCGCTGCGAGACGCGCTCCGTCGCACTCGGAGGCTATTCCGGTGAGATCTTGTCCCAAGTTCTCGGTGATCGTACCGGCCTATCGGGCCGGCCATCTGCTGCCCGATACGCTGGGCGCGCTGGTCGCGAGCGACCTTCCCCGGGAACGCTGGGAGCTGATTGTGGTCGATGACGCCAGCGGTGACGATACCGGTGCCGTCGCGGCGCGGTGGGCCGATCGCGTCGTCATTCTCGAGGGCAAGCCGGGCGGCCCCGGGCGCGGACGCAATGCCGGCGCCAGGGTGGCCCGGGGCAGGTGGCTCGTCTTCATCGATGCGGACGTGCGAGCCCACCGCGACACCCTGAGCCGGATCGCGGCGATCGCCGCGGAACAGCCCGACCTCGTCGCCATGTTCGGCAGCTACGACGCCCATCCGGACGCGCGGGGCGTGTTGTCGGAGTATCGCAACCTGCTGCACCGGCGGGTGCACTGCGCCGGCGCCGGGAACGCGGAAACCTTCTGGGCCGGGTGCGGCGCGGTGCGACGCGACGCGTTCGAGGCCGTGGGCGGCTTCGACGTCGCCCGCTTCCCCCGACCACAGATCGAAGACATTGAGCTGGGCTACCGCCTGCGGGACCGGGGCGGTCGCATCCTCCTCGACCCGAGTATTCAGGGAACTCATCTCAAGCGGTGGACGCTCCTGGCCATGCTGCGCACCGACATTCGGGACCGCGGCATTCCCTGGATGCGACTGCTGCTCGAGCGGGGTCACCGGACTGCCGCCGCGCTGAACACCGGTCGGGCCGAACAGCTGAAGGTGGCGCTGGCCGCCGTTGGCGCGGTCCTGCTGGTTGCGGCCGCCGGGTTCCGTCACGGTAGCCTCGTGCTGGTAGGTGCCGCGATGCTGATCGCGGTGGCGCTCAGCAACGTCTCCACCTATGCCTGGTTCGCCTCCCAGCGCAGCTGGGCGTTCGCCCTGATGATCGTGCCGCTCCACCTCCTCTACTATATCGGGAACGCGGTGGCCGCCGTGATCGGCGTAGGACAGCACCTGCTGCGGCCCAAGCGGCCGGTCGAGGCGGGTTGACATGGCGGTCGAGCCGGTTTGTCCCTATTGTCGGGGTATGCTCACCGTGCTCCCCGGTGCGCTGCGCTGCTGCGCCTGCCAACGCGAGTTTCCGGTGGTCGCGGGCATTCCCGACTTGCGCGTCGCTCCCGATCCCTGGATCGGGCTGGTCGAGGATCGCGCCAAGGGCCTCGCGGTCGACACCGCCGCCGCGCCGGGGTTTCCTGCGGCCCTGCGCGAATACTGGGCGCAGACGCCGACGACCGCTGCCGCCGACGCGGAACGGCACATCGAACAGGTCCTGCGGGCCGAGGAGCGAACGCGGGAATGGCTGGAGGCCGTCGTTGCACCACCGGCCCGAACCGGCGCGGCGCCGGAACAATGGCTTGACCTGGGTTGTGGCACCGCGAACCTGGCGTGTGTCGCGCCGGCGGGCGTCGAGGTGACCGGCGTGGACATCGCGTTCCGCTGGCTGGTGATCGCCCGGCGCCGTCTGGCCGAGCACGGGCTAACGGCTCCTCTCATCGGCGGCAACGCGGAGTCCCTCCCTTTCCCGGACCAGGCCTTCCACCGGGTGATCGCGTTAGGGACCGTGGAGCAGTGCCAGAACCTCCCCGCGCTGTTGCGCGAGGTGCGACGGGTGCTTCGCCCCGGCGGGCGGGTGCACCTGCGGACGGCGAACCGCTTCTCCCTCCTGGCCGAGCCGCACGTCGGCCTCTGGGGAGTCGGCTGGCTGCCGCGAACATGGGCCAACGGCTACGTCCGCGCCCGCCGTCCCGGTATGAGTTACCGGCATCACCGGCTGCCCAGCGCGAGCGAGCTGCGTCGTGCGATGGAGAGCGCCGGGTTTCTCGAGGTGTCGGTGGAAGCTGCCGCCCTGCTGCCGACCGAACGTAGTCTCCTGCCCGCTCCGCTGCGTTCCGCTACTCCGGTGTACCAACGGATGCGGCGGCTTCCGCTGACCGCGGTACTGTTCCGGAGCATCGCGCCGCTGCTCGACGCAACCGGAGTTTCCGCATGACCGGCCCCCTGATCTTCGCGCCGGAGTATTACGCCCGGATGCGGGCCCTCGAGGCGGGGTCATGGTGGAACGCAGGCATGCGCGATATTGCCGGTCGCATGCTGTCGAGCGCGAAGCTCCCCAGGTCCGGGCTGTTGCTCGACGTGGGCTGTGGCTCCGGACAGACGTTGGCCTGGTTCGCCAGCCGCTGGCCGGGATGGCGAACACTCGGCCTCGATGTTTCCCGCGAGGGGCTGCTCGCAGCCCGAAACGGCGCCCGACAGACCGTCTTCGGGGCCTCGGCGCTCGCCCTGCCGTTGCCTGACGGTTCCGTTGACGCGATCATCACACTCGACGTCCTGCAGCACCTTCCCTTGCGGGGGGGGGATGCCCAGGCGCTGACTGAAATCCGGCGCGTACTCAAACCGGGTGGCCTTCTGTTCATCCGAACCAACGCCCAGTCGTGGCCCCGGACGGCGGACGACGAAGGCTATAACTTTCACGAGTACTCGGCGCGCGAACTGAAGCAGAAGCTGGAAGGTGCCGGTTTCCAGGTCAGACGACTCGGGCGCCTCAATGCCATGCTCGGTCTGGCCGAGATCCCCCGAGAGTTCAGGGCCCGGCGCGCAGGCGGCACCGGGTACGTAGGTTTACTTTCGGGCGTGCCTCGCCGGAATGCGCTCTGGCATGCCAAACGCGCGTGGCTTCGATTCGAAGGCAACTTGGTGCGCGCTGGTCTTTCACTGCCGCTGGGGCGAACCATTCTCGCGCTCGCCCAAGCCGGCACTGGAGGCGGGGATGAAGCAGACACTGGACGGTAGCGAGGCCACACTCGTGCTCGCCTTCGCGCCGCTCCACAAACTCGCCATGGGAACCGCGGTCG
>JAYUAL010000244.1:0-1805 GCA_043741355.1 Gemmatimonadales bacterium
CTGTCGCCCTGGATGACGATGTTGCGGCTCAGCAGCCCCACCTCGGCGCGCTCATCGAGCGTCTTGCCGGCAAAGGTCTGCAACATGCCCCAGTGGCCGTATCGGAGCCCGGTCTTGAGGGTGACGGTGTTGCCGGAGACCGCCGTCACGAACGCCTCCTCGGCCTGCAGCGGATCGAGATCGGTCGAGGCGATGGCGAGATGGTCCCCCGCCCGCCACGCCATCGGCCGGTCGAGCACCAGCTGAGTGGCACCCGCCGCGGCGGTGCCGCCCAGACGGGCCCACCCGGCCCGCCGCTCACCGTGCAGCTCCAGCGTGCCGCCCAGAACGCCGAACACCTTGGCCCCCACCCCCTGAATGTTCTCGGTGGCGGGGCCGGTCAGGGTGATGACCGCCCGGTACGCGAAAGGCTGGGCCTCGGTTCCGATTTCGAAGCGGCCTCGGACGATGATCCAGTTGGCCGTGAGATTGAGGTCCTTTTGGCCGAAGAAGAGCGCCCCGTCCACCGTCAGACTTCCCAACTCCGGGGGGCTGACATCCAGCATGACCGTCTTGCCCACGGGAATCGCCACGGCCGCGCCGGCGGCCGGAATTGATCCCCCTGGCCAGGTGGACGCGTCGGACCACCGGGTGAACGCCGGAGGCGCCGGTGGCGGCGCGGGTGGCGGCGGAGTCGGGGCGGTGCTCTCGCTGGTACAGGCAGCCAACCCGACCAGCGAACCCACGAGGAACAGGCAGGATGCGAGGGAGGAACGCATGATCGCCTCTGGGCGTTGAACCACGGATGTGACGGCGTCCCGGGATGATAGAGGGGGCGGGGAGTTCCCGGAAGCTCTACGTCAGCATAATCCACGCCTCCCACGAGTGCGGTGCGTTGCATCACATTCCTCCCAGCGCCACTCGCTGCAACCGGTTGCCCATGGGGGTGCCCAGTGTCACCGGCGACCCTGGTCGCGGGTACCGGGAAGCGACCGATCGTCATACGTTCCGGCAGTGGCCTCTGGCGTGCCTTCGCCGCTTCCCTGTTCCGGTTCCCTGCCATGCTCGAGCTCAGAACCCTGGGTGTGGCCGACCTCCGAACCCGGGATGGCGCCGAGCTGACTGCCGTGGTGCAGCAGCCCAAGCGCTTTGCCCTCCTGGCCTACCTGGCCATCGCCGCTCCCTCGCGTTTCGTCCGTCGCGACACCCTTCTTGACCTGTTCTGGCCCGAGCTCGACGCCGAGCACGC
This sequence comes from Gemmatimonadales bacterium, assembly GCA_043741355.1. Lineage (GTDB taxonomy): Bacteria > Gemmatimonadota > Gemmatimonadetes > Gemmatimonadales > GWC2-71-9 > JABFSM01. The sequence goes on from JAYUAL010000244.1 coordinate 1,229, forward strand.
CCGCGCGGCGCTCCGGCGCTCGCTCTATTTCCTCCGGCGCGCGGTCGGCGACGAAGTGGTGGTCGGTCATGGAGAGGAGGAGGTCGGCGCTGCACCCGGTTTGCTCTGGTGCGACGTTGTGGCGTTCCGCGAGTCGCTCGCCGCCAGGAATCCGGCCGCGGCGCTGGAGCTCTATCGGGGGCACTTGCTCGAGGGGTTTTATGTGGCGGGCGCTCCGGAAGCCGAAGACTGGCTCGACCGCGAGCGCGTGCGCCTCAAGGAACTGGCCCTCGATGCGGCTCGCACCCTGGCCCGCAAGGCGCCCGACACCGAATCGCGAACCCGCTGGGCCCGCCGCGCGCTGGACCTGTCGGATGGTGACGAGGAAATGCTGGCGTTGCTGGCACCGAAACGGACACCTCTTTCGTCCCGGCCTGCGGCCGCGCCGCCCGGGCCCGCAGCGCCGTCCGATCCCGACCTCCTCGCCATTTGTCCCTTTGCCGTGCGCGGCGGACCCGGCCTCGCATTCCTCTCCGAAGGAATCGTGGATCTCCTGGCGACCAAGCTCGACGGCGCGGGAAGCCTCCGGGTGGTCGAG
>JAYUAL010000245.1:0-10362 GCA_043741355.1 Gemmatimonadales bacterium
GCGTTCAGGAATCCTTCTGGAGGGTGGGCGGCGAGCGCCGCCTGGAAGTCGCGCTGGCGCGACTCGTACTCACGGTCGGGAATCCCGGACTGCTTCCAGTGCCAGAAGGCGTAGGAAAGCAGCTAGAACTCCCTGCGCTTCATTTCCTTGAAGAACCGCTTGTTTTCCTCGTCCTGCTCGGCCGGCTTCTTCCGCAGGGTATCGTCGTACTGGGCGGCGCGGTCCACCTTGGGGTTCGCGGCCTTTGCGGCGTTCTTCTTGACTAACTTGGCGATGCGCTGATCTTCACGCTTGGACATCGACGCTCCTCTCTCCGATCAGGTCACGCAAACACGTGGCTGTCCAGCCACTGGATCAGGCTCTTGTCCACCGTCTCAGCCGGCGTCTCCCGGTTCTGGGGCATCACGGCAATCCGCTTGCCACTCTGCATCAGATACCAACCCGGGGGAACCGCGGCGAGGTCCTTGGCCGGATTGGCGAGCTGTCCTTCGTACGACACGAAATGGAACTCACGCCCACGGTGCAGCAGGCGCTTCTGTTCGATCTTGTACGAACTCATTGACCACTACCGGCTAAGGGAAAGGACCGCCTCTGAAATCTAATCGCGTCCCCCTCCCCTACCTCCTTCCCGTCCTCCCGCCGTCCCGTCCTCCCATGCCCCCACCGCCAGAAATCCGGCGATCGGCCTTGGCCTTGGCCCGGGTTCGATCTTCGGCCTTCTTTGCCCTGATAGCGGCGATCCGCTCGGCCAGCGGCACTTCAAGCTTCTGCTCGGCCCTGGCCTTGTAATCGAAGTCGGGGACGGTAACCCGTTGGAGGCGCTTCCCTACTGCCCGCTCGATGCCGCGCAGCTCGTTCTCCTCCTCCGGCGCCACGAAGGTGAAGGCATCGCCGGTGAGCTCGGCGCGGGCCGTGCGGCCGACCCGGTGGATATAATCCTCGGGCGCCATGGGCACGTCGAAATTGACGACGTGGCCCAGCGCCTCGATGTCGATACCCCGGGCTGCGATGTCGGTGGCCACCAGGACCCGGTACTTCCCGCTCTTGAATCCGGCCAGCGCCTCGGTGCGCTGGGCCTGGCTCCGGTTGCCGTGAATCCGCTCGGCTTTCACTCCCTGTTTGACCAGGTAGGCCTGCAAACGGTTGGCCCGGTGCTTGGTGCGGGTGAACACCAGTGCTTCCTTGATTTCGCCGTGCGTGAGCAGGTGAACGAAGAGCGCCGACTTCAGTTCCTGGGGTACCGGATACACCGCCTGGGTGATTCCGATCGCGGGCGCCGACCTCCGCTCCAGGTTGATGGTGGCGGGATCGCGTAGCATCTCCCTGGTAAGCGTCATGATCGGCGCCGGCATCGTGGCGCTGAAAAAAAGCGTCTGGCGGCGGGGCGGGAGATGCCTGAGCACCCGGCGGATGTCCGGCAGGAAGCCCATGTCGAGCATCCGGTCCGCCTCGTCGAGCACCAGGAACTGGAGGCCGGCCAGCTTCGCGTAGGGAAACCGGAAGTGATCGAGCAACCGGCCTGGCGTGGCGATGAGCACGTCCACGCCGCTCCGCAAGGCGTGCTCCTGCGGCCCCATGCCGACGCCCCCGAATACCGCGGCGGCGCTGATCGGCGTGTGTACCGCAAGATCGTTGGTGTCCTCGAGTATCTGCGCGGCCAGCTCGCGGGTCGGCGTGATCACCAGCGCGCGCGTGGTGCCACGGGGCTTCTCCATGAGATGGTGCAGGATAGGCAGGAGGAACGCCGCCGTCTTCCCGCTGCCGGTCATGGCGCAGGCGAGCACATCCTTGCCGGCCAGCGCCGGCGGGATGGCATCGACCTGGATGGGCGTGGGTCGGGTAAAGCCCAGCTCCTTGATGCCCTTGAGTAGGCTCGGATGAAGCTTCAGGCTGCTGAAAGGCACACGCGATCCTGTCTTCGAAGGTCCCGGGAGGCGGGCCGGACGGTCCGGCAGGCTCGGGCAGAACCGGGAAAGATCGCGGGGTGGGCGGCCTTATGCGAGGGGTGAGGATGGGTCGGCAGGGCCGAGGTGCATCCGGCGGGCGACGCCGTCGAACCCCTCTGCCTCCGCGCGATTGGCGGTGAGGAGGGACACCAGAATCCCCGAGATGAACGACAGCGGCATTGTGACCAGCGCAGGGTTTCGGAGCGGAAACCACGCCGAGGGGTGCTTGAGCACATCTACCTGCAGCGTGGGCGAGAGGTAGATCAGCACCAGGGTGCTCACCGTGCCGAGCACCATGCTGGTCACGGCGCCGGCGGTGGTGTAGCGGCGCCAGAAGATCGAGAGCAGCAGCGCCGGGAAGTTGGCGCTGGCCGCGATGGCGAAGGCGAGCCCCACCATGAACGCCACGTTCTGCCCCTTGAAGGTGATGCCGAGCAGCACGCCGAGGATTCCGAGACCCACTGTGGCGATGCGCGCCACCTTGAGCTGCTCGGCGGATCCGGCCTTTTCCTTCCTCACCACGCTGACCCACAGGTCATGGGAGAGCGCCGCGGCGCCCGAGAGCGTAAGGCCCGCGACCACCGCGAGGATGGTCGCGAACGCCACTGCCGCGATGAAACCCAGGAATGGCGTGCCACCGAGAAACTCCGCCAGCAACGGAGCCGCCATGTTGCCCCCCGGCTCCACGCTCTTGATGGCGTCGGGACCCACCAGCACCATGGCGCCGAACCCGAGGATGAAGGTCATCAGGTAAAACGATCCGATGAGCCCGGTGGCGTAGAACACCGAGGTGCGGGCGGCCTTGGCGTCCGGCACGGTGTAGAAACGCATCAGGATGTGCGGCAGCCCGGCGGTGCCGAACATCAGCGCCAGTCCCAGCGACACGGCGTCGAGCGGCCGGGACACCAGCCGGCCGGGGGAGAGGACCCCGGCACCGTACTTGTCGGCAGCGGCCGCGAACAGCGCGGTGGGGCTCCAATGGAATCGTGCCAACACCAATAGCGCGAGGATCGCCGCGCCGGAGAGGAGCAGCACCGCCTTGACGATTTGTACCCAGGTGGTGGCGATCATCCCTCCGAAGAGCACGTAGGCGATCATCGCCACACCCACCACCACGATGGCCACTTCGTAGGGGATTCCGAACATCAGCCGGATCAGGCCACCGGCGCCCACCATCTGCGCGATGAGATAGAGGGACACCGTGGCCAGTGTCCCGATCGCCGCGGCAATGCGCACCGGCGTCTGACGGAGCCGCACTGCCACCACGTCGGCAAAAGTGTATTTGCCCAAATTCCGCAGCGGCTCGGCGATCAGGAACAGCACCACCGGCCAGCCCACCAGCCAGCCGGTGGAATAGATCAGCCCGTCGAACCCCGTGGTCGAGACCAGGCCCGCGATGCCCAGGAAGGAGGCGGCGCTCATGTAGTCGCCCGCCAGCGCGATGCCGTTCTGACCCGGGCTGATGGTGCGGCCCGCGGCGTAGAACTGTTCGGTGGTACGGGTGCGGCGCGCGGCCCACCAGGTAATGCCGAGGGTGGTGGCGATGAACAGGAAGAAGAATCCCATCGCGACCCGGTTCGGCTCGCCGATCCGGGTGGCGGCCTCCTGGAGCATCAGCATGTCATTGCCTGAGCCGGTCGAGCGCGGTGTCGTATCGGGTGTTGGCCCAGTGGACGTACACCCAGGTGAGGAGCCAGGACAGCAGGATCACCAGCGCGCCCATGAAAATGCCGAGCGAGAGCCCCGGTGCGATGAGGCGCGCCAGCAGCGGCTTGTTGTAGGCGATGAGCAGAATGAACCCGAAGTACAGCGCGACCATCATGGTCGTCAGCGTAACCTGCACCTTCCACCGCGAGGCGGCGAGGGCGGCGAGCCTGGCATCGGTCATGTTAGGACTCAGGATTTAGGATTCAGGGGTCAGAGCTGAGTATACGGCTCACCGCGCCCGGCTTCAACGCCCTTGCGCCCGGGCTACCCAGCCTCCTAGCGTCTTAGCGTCTTAGCGTCCTACCATCTTAGCGTCTTAGCGTCTTAGCGCCCAGCCGGGAGCTCCACCTGAACCGAATCCTCGTAATCGGCGCCGGAGCGGCGGGCTCGATGGCCGCCATCTTTGCCGCGCGGAAGGGCGCGGAGACCTTCCTGCTGGAACGGACCCGGGACGGCGGCCGGAAAATCCTGATCAGCGGGGGCGGTCGGTGCAACGTCCTCCCGGCCCGGCTGGACATCTCGCGCTTTGTCACCGACTCACCGCCACACGCGATGCGCAGAATCGTCCGCGCCTGGCCGCTCCCCGAACAGATCGCCTTCTTCGAAACCGAGCTTGGCCTCACGCTGGTGGAAGAGACCGAGGCGGCCAAGCTTTTCCCCGCCTCCCACAAGGCGCGCGACGTGCGAGACGGTCTCCTCGCGCTGGCCCGACGCCGCGGCGTGGAAGTCCTGACCGGAACCCTGGTGACCGGGTTCTTCCCCCAGTCCGGAGGCTGGCGGATCGAGCGCGAAGGCGCCCCACCGCTCCAGGCCGACCGGGTGATCGTCGCGACCGGCGGCCTCTCCGTGCCCAACACCGGCAGCGACGGCACGGGCTTGCGAGGGCTGGCCGCGCTCGGACACACGATTAACCCCACCTACCCCGCGCTGACCCCGCTCCTGGCGGAGCCGGCGCCCTTCGGGATGCTCGCCGGGGTGTCGCTCACGGTGACCATCAGCGCGCGGGCCGGTTCCCGCAAGGCGACCGCCACCGGTGGGTTTCTTTTTACCCATCGGGGATACAGCGGCCCTTCGGTGCTGGACGTCTCCCACGTGGCGGTGCGGTCGTATGAAGAAGGCGGCGAGCGCGCCCGCATTGCGGTGCAGTGGGCCCCGCACCAGGACGCAGAGTGGGAGAGGGCGCTACGACCGGACGGAAATCGGAGCGTGGCCCGCGCCCTCGCCGAAGAGCTGCCCGACCGGCTGGCCACGGCACTGCTGGGGGCTGCGCGAGTCGATCCGGCCCGGCCGCTGGCGCAGCTACGACGGGAGGAGCGCAACCGTCTGGTCGAAACCCTGGTTCGGGGGGTGCTGCCGTGGACCGGGCACGAGGGCTACCGAAAGGCCGAAGTGACTGGCGGCGGCGTCAGTCTGACGGAAATCGACCCGGGAACGATGGAGAGCCTGAGGCATCCGGGGCTGTTCATCTGCGGGGAGGCGCTCGACGCTTTCGGTCCGATCGGGGGATACAATTTTCTCTGGGCCTGGGCCACCGGGCGAGCCGCCGGACTCGCGGCAGGGGGGAAGGACCCCTAGGCCCGCGAGCCCCGCCACACGCCAAGCACAATCCCCACCACCAGCAGGAAGGCGCCCAGCCCCAGACAAGCCATGGGAATCATGCCAGCCATCTCATCGAACACCCGGTGGCCCGTGCGGCCACTCATCCCCCACCAGCCGAAACCCATCAACAGCACGCCCAGCGCGAGCCGGACGACGGGGAGACGGCTCACCCGGGAGTCACTTCAACCGGGGCGCCAGGGACAACTTCCCCGGACGAGAGCACCCGGGCAAACCAGCCGCGCCGCCCGCCGAGCGTGCGCACAAACGCCGGTCCCTTTTCCTTGCCGACATAAGGCAGGACGTAGAGTTCGGTGCAGGGATCGCAGGGCTCACTGATTTCGAGCAGCGCTTCGCCGATGCGGATCTTCGATCCCGGCTTGAGCGTCGATTCGGAAATGCCGGCCAGCGTCAGGTTTTCCCCCAGATCCCCGGGTTCGACCGGCCATCCTTCGGTGCGGAGGGCGTCGATCACTTCCCTGGTCAGCACCAGGATGGCCAGGTTCGGATCTCCCTTGGCCTTCGTGGTGCGATAGTGGTTGTAGTCGCCCTCGGCGCCGGCTGGTGTGATCCGAAGACTTTCCACCGAGTGCTTGGGGAGGCCCCGCTGGCCCGGCGTCATGGGTTTGACCGAGAGCCGCTGAACCGAGCCCGACGCCGTCATGAGGATTCCTCGACGGTCACTTCCGCCGTCCCCGAATCGTCATATTGCACCCGCACCTTCCAGGGCTGACAGCAGACCTGGCAATCCTCGACATACTCCTGGGTCGTGCCCCCGGCCACATCCAGCTCGATGCTCACCGTCTCCCCGCAGTATGGGCAGGTGACCTCCGCCTCGGTTTGAACCTCGCCATCCGGAAACGCCTCGTCCTCGTCGCGCTCCTTGGATTCATCGAACCCGGCATCGTCGTCTCTGGAACCGTACATCGCAGGATCCTCAAGTGTCCATCGTAGGGAACAACGCCCAGCCCGGGACCCTCCTGGGATCCCGGCTACCGCAAAGGATAATGGAGTGGCGCACAGCGGGGGTCAGCCCGGCGTCCTTCGGATCGGCACGACAGTAGGGCCGGTCCGTGTGTCGCCCAGCTTCCGAGGGCACTGAGTGGAGACTGGCGCAGCTTGTTGTGAGCGTGACGAGGGCGGGGAGCAGCCAGATCGCGGCTTTCATGGGAGGCTCCTCGGATTATGGCCAGTAGTTGATGGCCCATTTCCGTGCGAAATACATGCCGAATCCAGAGAGCACCGTGCTCACGATGAACGCCGTCATGAAACCGACCCGGGCGCCGATCCACCAGCCCACGGCGCCGCCGACGGTCGCCCCGACAAGCATGAGCAGCTTGACGATCACGGCCCGGTCTTCGGCAAGGGCGGTATGCGCTCAGAGGGACGGCGGTAAGGCGCCAGAATCCGGCGCCAGCTTTCGGCGAGCCGACGGAATTCGGCGGGACACTTGTCCCGCCGGTGCTCCGGAAGCCAGCCATCGGTGACGATTTCCGGGTAACGCGCCGGATCGCGGGCGTAGATCCAGCAGATGATGTTGTAGACTCGCTGGGAGTCGAGTCCGTGATCGTCCGCGAAAGCGAGGTCGTCGGGCACACTGCGCCGTGCGTTGGTCACGAACCACCCAACCGCGCCGAAGGCCAGCGAGTCGCCCGGTGCGCCCTGTTGCAGGAGAAGGATCGTCGCGAGCTGGTCGACCGCATCTTCTTCGCGGCCGGTAATCGGCAGCTCGAGCACGTCCACCAGCGCGTGCCCCAGCTCGTGCATCAGCGCGAACACCACCGTGCCGGTGACCAGGTATTCTCCCCCCGGCGACTTGGTAAAACGGTCGGACAGGGACTTGAAGAGCTCGTAGCAGAGGGTAACCCGGTGGGTGTTCGAATCGTAGGACGCGTTAGGCTCTTCACAATGGGCCGTCTCGAGCACTATGGTGCGCGGGATACGTAGCGAATCGTTGAGCCGTGCGGCGATGGTATCGAGGAAGCGATGGGCGATGAGGCCGGCGCGGAAATCGTCGAAATCCCGGCTGGCGGGGCCATAGTGGGCTACGAAGCGGCCGGATTCATCGCCGGTCCCGCCCAGAACCCCCGCTGGTACGTGAGACTTGCAGGCGGCGCCAAGGAGAAGTGCGACGAGCGGGACGATCCGTGACATGAAGGGCCTCAAAGCCCAAGCTATCAGGAAGCCAGACTCCGGCAAAGGACTCGCCCCGGCTCAACCGCCCGCTGTGCGACACAGGCCGGCCCGGCTCAATCGGAGCAGAGCCGGCCCGCGGCACCCATCCAGCGACTCATCCGGACGTCCAGCGCCGCGAGCCAGCACCCCTGCCTCCGACTCGGTGAGACCTCAAGCGCGCTTGAAGAGCCGGATCAGGAAGAGCAGTACCAGCGCGCCCACCAGCGCGGTGATCAGGGTCCCGGCCAGGCCCCAGGTCATGATGCCCAGCTTGCCGAACAGCCAGCCTCCCAGGAACGCACCGATCACACCGATGACCATGTCGCCGAGCAGCCCGAACCCGCTTCCTTTCATGATCTTGCCGGCGAGCCAGCCGGCAAGGATGCCGATGACGAGAAAAATCAGAAGATTCTGCGTGGATGCACTCATGCGGCGTTCCTCCGGGAATCAGGAATCAGTTGGGACGGTGCCTATGGGTAGAGGTTACCGCTTCCGACGCCATATCCATACCCCGGGCGCGCTGTCAGCCTGCCCTATTCCGCCGCCCGGCGGCGGCGGCCACCAGCAGGCGAGAGGTCGATCATCAGGGCAACGACCAACCCCACGATCGGCCACAGGGTCCATTGCCCGTGAAACCAGTACCGCACTGCAGTGTACCAGAGGAGGGTCGTGGGGAGGAAGATGAAGCCCAGAATGGGCCACAGGACCGAGCTGAACACGCCGTCGAACCAGCGGCTGAAAAACCAGAGCAACGCCACCAGGAGTCGGGGGGTGGCCAACGCAAGAACCGCAAAGAGGCAAGGCATAGGGCTAACCTATCGATTGAAGCCGGATTCGCCAGAGCCCGGATCAGCGGGCCCAGAATCGTCAGTGGCCGATCCAGGTAGAACTCGACCAGCAGGCTCTTGGCGACGACGCTGGTCGCCTTGAAACGATCTCGGAGCAGTCCCCACACGTCGAGTCCGGCAACCTTGAATGAGGTGGCGCGCAGCGCGAACCGATTCCGGACCGGCTTTCCGGCTTCGCGCCGCCGCCGGAGAGCCGCGGAGTCCGGAAGGATCTCAATGCCGGTCGCGACATAAGTCCCGCCCAGCAGGCTCAGGCGGGACGAGCCGACCCGAACCCGGTAGAGGCTGTCTTCCGGAGAGCCCAGGGCGGCGAGAACGCGCTGCTCCATCGAGCGGGCGCTGGTCTCATGCCGGATGACCAAACCGGCGATCAGGAGCAGCGCCGTGACTGCCCCGACTCCACCGAGCACCCAATAACGGGGGCGACGGCGCATGGTCACAGCACCGCGGCTATTCATCGTCGGTCATACAGCGACGGGGGCAGTCCACCCGACGCCCGCTCGGGTTGCCTGAGCCGGTAAATCAGATAGGCCACCACCACGATGTTGATCCCAAGCCCGGCCGCGCGGGTCCAGGTAACCCGCCGAACCAGCTCGTACACCTCGACCGGAATGAACGAGCCGGTGGCGATCACCGTCAGATACTCCGCCCATCGGCGGCCTTGCCATAGCCCGATGCCTTCAATGATGAAGAGAGACGCATACAGAAACGCGGCCAACCCCAGGACCTGGAGCCTCCGATGGGTCAGGCCGGTAAGCCAGGCGAGCACCTGCTGAACCACCGCACGGTCCGAGCTCAGGGCCATCACGCCGAGCCATTCCTGGGCGCGCTCGGACACGGAAGGACGGAGCAGTTCCACCGCCCCGAGCCCGAGCGCAACCAGCAATCCCGCCTTGGCAAATTTGAACAGGGCGATCAAGGCCAGCGCGCGATCTCGGGGGCGGCCCCGGCGGGACGAGCCCTGTGACGCCTCCGGCACGGGCGCGTTCCCCGGCTCGGCCTATTTCTTCCGACTCAAGTCGGGCGGATCCTCGCCAAGCGCGGTTGCCAGATCGATCAGGTGCTCCTGCTCCTGCTTGAGGATCTCCCTGATGTGCTCGGCCATCGCGAATTCGCCCAAGAGCTCGCACTGCTTCACCCGCTCGCGGTAATTCCGGATGGTGTCGCTTTCGTTCCGGAGGTCAAATCGCAGCAGGTCGGTGGCCTTCTTCGACATTTTGACCGGAACCGGCGTGACCACCGGCGTCCCGCCGAGGTAGTCAATCTGCTGGGCGATGGTGATGGCGTGACTGAGCTCCTCACCGGCGTGCTTTTCGAGCTCCTTCGCGATCGACATGTAGGCAGCGCCCTTGAGCACCTGCGAGTAGACGATGTAGGCGATGATGGCCTGGTACTCGCGAGCCAGGTCTTCGTTGAGCCGGTCGATCAGGCGCGCGCGGGTCATCGGCTCGGCGGCGGCTGGCTGCCTGGCGGGAGCGGACGGAGGTGTCTTGGCCAAGGGATCTCCGGTATGGGGTTCGGGATCAGGGAGTCACGGCGCGGCCGGGTCGGCGAGCGCCACGAGATCCTTGTTGTCGGTGAAGGCCAGCGATTCCGAATTGATGCAGAAGCGGAGGCGGGTGGGAGGAGGACCGTCTTCGAAGACGTGGCCCAGGTGGGCATCGCACCGGGCACAGAGAATCTCGGTACGGGCCATTCCGTAGCTCCGGTCCTGGTGCATCGTCACGTTTTCCTCGGCCACCGGCTGGAAGAAGCTGGGCCATCCGGTCCCGGAATTGAACTTGGCATCCGACCCGAAGAGCGGGAGACCGCAGCACACGCAGGAGTAGATCCCCTCGCGCTTGTTATCGAGCAGATTGCCGCAGAAGGCTCGCTCGGTGCCCTTGCCCCGGGCGACGAGGAACTGCTCGCGGGTCAGCTGTTCTCGCCACTCCCCATCGGTTTTCACCACCCGGGCGGACTCCATCGGGCCCAGCAGACGGCCGTCGCGGCCGATGATTTTCACCTTCATTGCCGCACCTCGGGCCGTGAATCGCTATCAGAACGATGAATGGGTGAACCCTATGCCGTAATCGGCGGTGTGCCCGTAC
>JAYUAL010000246.1:0-4466 GCA_043741355.1 Gemmatimonadales bacterium
CCTGACCGACCGCGTTTGGAAGGTTGCTGATCTGGTCGCGCTACTGGTTGCGAAGGAAGCAGTCGATTAGGTTTACCACCGGTGCCGACGGGCACCCCGACATAAGTAGCTCGAACCATGTATGGTTCGCCGCTCCGCCCCCTGCGCCCACCACTTAATTTCTGGCGCGAGGGGGCGGCGGTCATTTAGGGACCCCCACCATTTCAAACTGTACCACTACCCACCACCGGAATCCGGACGTCAACATGTTGCGTGCCGCCGCCCTCCTCATCGCAGCCACCACCTACCAGCCGTTCCGCGCGGCTGTTGCTCAGCCGCCGGCGGTCCGGGCGGATACCTCGCTCCGCGCCCGGGTGGCCGCCTGGCGCGCCGCCCATGAGGGCGAAATCTTCCGCGAGTACGTGGAGCTGCTGGCGATTCCGAATCTCGCGTCAGATTCGGTGAACATCCGGCGGAATGCCGCGGCGATCCTCCGGATGCTGGAGCGTCGCGGCGTCGCCGCCCGACTGCTGGAGACCCCAGGCTCCCCGCCGGCGGTGTATGGCGAGCTGTCCGCGCCGGGCGCCACCCGCACGGTCGTACTCTACGCCCACTACGACGGGCAGCCAGTCGACCCGTCACGATGGGTGTCTCCGCCCTGGAAGCCGGTGCTTCGAGACAAGGCGTTGTTCGCGGGCGGGAAGGACATTCCATTCCCCGCCACCGGTGCCCGCTTCGACCCGGAGTGGCGCCTCTACGCGCGCTCGACCGGGGATGACAAGGGCTCGATCATTACCCAGCTGGCCGCGCTCGATGCGCTACGCGCGCTGGGCGTGCGTCCCAGCGTCAATCTGAAGTTTTTTTTCGAAGGGGAAGAGGAAGCCGGCTCCACCCACCTCCGCGACATGCTCACCCGGCACGCGGAGCTGCTCCGGGCCGACCTCTGGCTGATGGGAGACGGCCCGGTGAACCAGACCCGCCGGCAACAGATCAGCTTTGGAGTGCGGGGCGACATGGGGCTCCAGCTCACCGTCTTTGGTCCGTCCCGGCCGCTCCACAGCGGGCACTACGGCAACTGGGTGCCCAACCCCGATGTCATGCTGGTGCGCCTCCTCGCCTCGATGCGGGACGAGGAAGGTCGCATCCTGATCGACCGCTACTATGACGACGTCCAGCCGGTGAGCGCCGCCGATCGCGCCGCACTCGCCACCATCCCGCCGGTCGAGGAGCAGCTGCTGGGCGAGCTTCGCCTGGGGCGGAGTGAAGGCGCACCGGCCCGCCTGGGCGAACAGATCCTGCTCCCCGGTTTGAACTTCAGCGGGCTCTCGGGAGGCCGAACCGGTTCCACGGCGGCCAATGTGATCGTATCCGAGGCAAACGCATTCATCGATATCCGGATGGTGCCGAATCAGCGGCCCGAGCGGGTCAAAGACCTGATCGTGGAGCATCTGCGAAAGCAGGGGTACTTCGTGGTGACCAGCGATCCCGATTCGGCTACCCGGCGCGCCCATCGCAAAATCGTCAAGGCAGCGTTCAGCGACGGGTATCCCGCCTCGCGGCTGGCACTCGATCTCCCGGTTTCCCGGGCGGTTGTCGAGGCGACTTCCCAGGCGATGGGAGAGCCGGTGATCACGCTTCCGGCGTCCGGGGGAAGCGACGGGACCTACATCTTCCGGGATGTTCTCGGCACCCCGCTCGTCGGCGTACCCATTTCCAATCACGACAACAATCAGCACGCCGAGAACGAGAATATGAGAATGAAGAATCTGTGGGACGGGATCGAGCTGTACGCGGGTTTGATCGCCAGGCTGGGCCCGGCATGGCGGACCGCGGAAAAGCCGGTTCCTTAGGCTAGGCGCTCCCTCCTTTCGGATGCCCCGGCCAGGCCGCGCGGGCGATCCCGTCGTCCATCCGGTAGAAACCCAGGTCTTTCCCGCCTCGCTGCTTGGCGATCATCACGATCTGGCCGACGTGGGTGCTGAAGTGTTCCACCACGTGGTAGATCGCTTCGAACACCGTAACCTCGCGTCCCTGGATGATGCGCCGTTCCCCCAGCCCCGACCGGCTCACACCGGCGAGCACGGCATCTGCCTCGCGCACCGCGCCGGTCAGTGCGGCGATCAGCTCGGCCCTCGGAAGCGGGGCCCGCTGCGAGAATTCGCGGGCGCGCTCGCGCTGATCGGGCGCCCCCCCCACGCCACTCACGATCCATTGCCTGACGTTGCCGGACAGGTGGAGCATCAGGTTCCCCACGCTGTTGGATGCTTCATTGGGGCGCCACCAGAGATCTTCGTCGGAGAGCTGCTCAACCGACGCCAGGATCTTGGGCAGATAGTGCCCGGTCAGGTATTCCCGCGACTGCTCCAGAAATGCCGCGCCGGTGTCCATCGGTCAGCGTCTCCTCGAAAAAACCGTTCGGTCGGGATTCACGACAGCCGCCCGCAGATCGCCGGGACCAGCAAGGCCACCGCGGCATTCTCGGCCGCGCCGGCGGGGACGCTCGCGCCGTCGGAACTCCATTCCCGATGCACCGCCATCCAGGTAAGGGATTCTACCACGAGATGCGCAGCAGCGAGACCCTCGCCGCGGGGAGGGATCGCGCCCTCGCGGACCCGCCGCGCCAGGTAGTCGGCAACCCGGTGGGTCCCGCCCCTCCAGAAGCGGCGGTAGAACACCTGGGCCACGTCGGGCCAGTCCGTTGCCGTGCGCTGCACCAGCTCGATGGCCCGGCGGTAGCGATACAGCCACCGATAGAGCTCGAGGACAATGCCCTCCACCTCCCCGGTCACATCCACCGGGGGAGGGGATTCCGCAGCCAGCCAGAGCTGGGGAAAGTGGGCGGCGTTCTGGAGGCATCGCCATAGGACGTCGGAGACTGCCCCCGCCGCCGGCGCGGGATGGGGCAGCGTCATCAACCAGACGCTGGGGTCCTCCATGGCCCGCCTGAGCGCCAGATCGAATAGAGCCTCCTTGCCGGCGGCGTACAGGTAAATGGTCCCCGGCCCCACTTTGGCGCGCTCGGCGATCTGGCTGATTCGGGCCGGCGCGTACCCCACCCGGATGAAGGTCTCCGTGGCGGCGTCGGCGATCTTGTCGATACGGTCGTGTGGACGAATTCTGGCCATATAAAAGAATAACTGAATCAGTCATTCATTATCAATGAACGGATCGGAGTGAGGTGCCAGACCCTTCCCGCTCCCCGCTCCCGCTCCCCGACGACGCAACCCTTTCTGGCGCATCTCTGTCCCATTGCACAGACTAGGGTCGACCCTTTTTGAGCCCGGAGCTGGGTGGAAAAACGAGATCTCGTCACCCGTGTTCTCGCGGGCGACCCGGATGCTGAACGCGAGCTGTATGACTCGCACGTGGATCGGGTGTACCGGCTGGTCTATCGCATGGTGGGCGATGGCGAGCTCGCCTCCGACTACACGCAGGACACGTTCATCCGGACCTTCGATCGCCTGGCCACGTTCCGCGGCGAATCGGCGCTCTCGACCTGGATCACCTCGATAGCGATCTCGGTGGTCTATAACGGCCAGCGGAAGGTGAAACGGCTCCGCACCAGGGAAGTGGATCTCGAACACGCCGAGCCGGTGGCGGCCACCATCCGCCACGCAGACCCGGATTTGAAGGCCCGGCTCCAGCAGGCGGTCGACGGCCTCCCGGAGGGATACCGAACGGTGTTTCTGATGCACGATGTGGAAGGCTTTACGCACGACCAGATCGGCTCGGCGCTGGGAATCCAGGAAGGGACCTCGAAGGCGCAATTGAGCCGGGCCCGCGCCAAGCTTCGCAACGAACTCGCCGCCTTTGCAGGAGATTGGGCCTCATGATGGATGAACGGGAAGATCGATTCGACGAAGTCCTGCGCGAGGCCGCGCGGGATTACAACGCCCCGCCTCCGACGCCGAAGGCGGAGATGTGGGAGCGGATTCAGGCGGCGCGTCAGACGGACAGACGGACAGTCGGACAGCCGGACGGTGGCATTCCTTTCCGCCCCGCTGCCCGTCCGTCCAGCCGTCCGGCCGTCCGCCTGGCGATGGCCCTCGCCGCCCTCCTGGTACTGGGTGTCGCGATCGGCCGGATCACCGCGCCGGGCACCACCCCGGGCGCGAGGGCGCGGACCGTCACGGCGGCGGCCCCCGGCGTTGAAAAGGGAGCAACCTCCAGTCTCGCGACCCGGATCGCCACTGCCGATCACCTGAGCCAGGTGGAGACCTTCCTCACCCAGTTCGGCACCGAGAAAGCGTCGCCGGAGTTCACCGACCACGCCAAGAACCTCCTGGGCACCACGCGCCTCCTGCTCGATTCGAAGCGGGTGTCCGATCCGCGAACCCGGAAGCTGCTGGAAGACCTGGAGCTGATCCTGGTCCAGATCGCCACGCTGAACCCCAATGACCGCCGCGAGGATCTCAACTCGATCGCCGACGGTCTCGCCCAGAATCAACTTCGGACCCGTCTGCGGAACGCGATTCCCGCGGGCCCGG
>JAYUAL010000247.1:0-10324 GCA_043741355.1 Gemmatimonadales bacterium
ACCAGATCGGCCCGCTCCAGGGCGCGCCGGCCCCGGTAGAGCAGCGACTGGATCGGGACCGCCGCCGGCTCGGCCGCCGGCGCCAGGGATTCGATCGCAACGATCGGTGCGGGAGCCCGCGCCCCGCCGCGCTCCAGCCGGAAGAGCGTGGCGAAGGTCTGCTCGAAGGGAGTGAAATCGGGGACCGAGGCGACCACGGCGTCGTAAAAGAGCGATTCGATGGCAACCACGTCGGCTTCGGCCTCGGGCGCCAGCGACTCGATCGGAATGATTTCGAGGGCCGCCTCGAGACTCGAGTCCTGATGCACTCCGGCTCCCCGGTCCAGTGCTTCCGAGATCGGCGCCAGCACGCTTCCCAGCGCTGCGGCCGATTCGGCGGCCGCGGCGGCGGACAAGCCCGCGACGGCCCGCTCCAGGAGTTTGACGAAACGATCTCCGGCCACCAGCGCGCGACCTGACATGGTCTCCCGGTCGATGCGGGAGAGGAACCCCGCTCCGGCGGCGCTCACTTCCCGGCTGAGCGCCAATCCGCGTACCGAGAGGCCCAGCGAATTGAGGGCCAGGCCACGGGCCGTCCGGCTGGCGCCTTCGCGCATCTGGCCCACGGCGTGACGGAATCGATCGGCCAGGCCGGCGAGTTCCATGGCCACGCCGCTGGAAGCGGTGCCGGTGCGGGGCGGAACTCCGCGGCGGACCACTCCCTCGGCATCGTCGGCGAAGAAGAGCGCCGCGACGTCCACGACGTCATCGTCGTTCGCGAATGCTTCGCGCAGCAACTCGGCGGCCTGGACGATTTCGTGGGAGTCGTGCTGGGGAATGCCGAGCTCGGCGATGTCGCGGGCCATTCTGGCCAGCGCCGTCGCGGTGGCCCGGAAGGCCCGGCCGGCGCCCCGTGGCCAGGCGCCGCTCCGGCAGGCAAAGGCGATGGTGAGGTCCAGAGTCTCCAGCAGCTCGGGTAACGGCGAGAGCCCGGGCAACGCGCCCAGGCCGCGAAGGGGCTGCAGGCGGTGGAGCAGTGCGTCGGCGCTGTCGGGCGCGGGGCGCAGCTCGACCGTGTCGGCCACCTGTTCCAGGGTCGCGGCGACACCGGCGGCTTCCCGCGCCACGTAGGCCCGGACGCCCGCGGAGAGCCCCGGGCCGGCCCCCATCCCACTGGTCCCGGGCCGCTTGCCCGACCCTCCGATCAGCCCGTCGAGCCGTTCGGCGAGACGGTCGCAGCGCTGGATGTCCACCTCGGACCATTCGCGGACCCGGCGGAGCAGCGCCTTGCACTCTTCGATGGCCTGAGCCACTTGCTCGCCCACCACGGGAGTCCACCCGACGGAGCCTTCCCGCACCGCCTTGGCCACGCTCTCGATGGCGGCGGCGGCCACCGCGTATCCCGCGGGGCCGGCCATCAGAGCGGCCCCGCGCAGCGCCCGCGCGTAGCGCACCAGGTCGTTGCCGTCGGGCGGACCCGGGCCGGTGGCGAGCAACGCCAATCGCTCGAGGTATTCGCCGGCCTCGAGGGCAAAGAACTCGCGGCGGCCGACGGGAGCGTTCACGAGGCCTCGTAACGGTGAGGTGCGGGGAGGCGGAGCAACCAGGGAAGTGTAGGGTCCCCCTGGAGCAGGGTCAACGCGGTGGACGCGCCTCGTCGATGAGCCGGCGCATCTCGCGAACGGCTTCGGTCATGCCGGTCATCACGGCGCGGCTCACGATGCTATGGCCGATGTTGACCTCCTCGATCTCCGGGATGGCCACCACCGGCTGGATGTTCTGGTAGGTAAGGCCGTGGCCGGCATGCACGGCGAGCCCGATCGACCGGGCGTGATGCGCCGCGCGCGCCAACTGCTCCAGGGCCTCCGGCCCCCGGCGCCAGGTGCGGGAATACCGGCCGGTGTGCAGCTCGATGGCGGGTACGCCCAGCGCTCGCGCGGCGTCGATGGTGGACAGGTCGGGGTCGATGAAGAGTGAGACCCGGCTGCCCGCGCGCGCGAGCTGGTCGATGGCAGCCTTGAGCCGGGGATCGTGGCGCCCGAGGTCCAACCCGCCTTCGGTGGTGACCTCCTCGCGGCGTTCGGGCACCATGGTGGCCTGGAAGGGCCGAAGCCGGCAAACCAGCGCCACCACATCCGGGGCCAGGGCCAGCTCGGCGTTCAGCACGGTGGCGACTGCGCCGGCGAGAGATTCGAGGTCAGCGTCCCCGACATGGCGACGATCCTCCCGGAGATGCGCGGTGATGCCATCCGCCCCGGCTGCCTCGCAAAGGCGCGCCGCCGCGACGGGATCGGGCTCGTCGGCTCGGCGCGCCTGACGCAGCGTTGCAACGTGGTCGATGTTGACATACAACCGCATGGGCACGCGTTGCTCCGGGAGTGGTGAACCAGCTATTTTCACATGTTCGGCCGTTCTCGTGAAGGAGAAGCCTTGCATGCGGAAAACGATTCTCGTGGCTGCGGCAATTCTTGCCGCCTGCGGCGGCAACAGGGGCAGCTCGCCCACGTCGCCGGTGGCCTCATCGGGGCAGGCCTTGCGGGAGTTCATGCAGGCCGCCGCGGACAGCAACCTGACCCGAATGTCCCAGCTCTGGGGCTCCTCCCGCGGGCCGGCCGCCGAAACACTGTACCCGGCCAACTACGAAAAGCGGCTGGCCGTCATCCAAGTTTATCTTCGCGCCGACAGCACCCGGATCATCTCGGACATGCCGGTCACCGGCGACAAGACCCACCGCCGGCTGGTGATGGCGGTTTATCGCGGGGGGGGCTGCATGAGGCAGATCCCCGCGACGCTATCCAAGATCAAGGGCGCCTGGGTCGTCACCGACGTCGAGCTCGCGGCCGCGGGCAACCCGGCCCGGCCCTGCGAGGGCGCGACGCCACCGGCCGGCCTCACTCGGTGAGCTCGAGCAGGATGCCGGACGTGGACTTTGGATGCACGAACGCGATGCGCCGCCCGCCGGCGCCGACGCGCGGTATCGCATCCACCAGCGTGTATCCGGAGGCGCGGCAGGCGGCGAGAGCCCGGTCCAGATCGGGCACCCGGTAGCAGAGGTGATGGATGCCGGGCCCGTGCCGGGCCAGAAACTTTCCGACCGGACTGGCGGGATCGTCGGAGGAGAGCAGCTCGATATCGCTCTCGCCCATCGCCAGGGAAACGACGGTGGCGCCATCGGCGGTCTCGGGCCGCCCGGGAGTGATACCCAGAACGTCGCGATAGAAGGCGAGCGCGGCGGAAATGTCCGGCACGGCGACGCCCACATGGGCGATGCGGGGCTGGTCGGGCATGGAAACAAGGTAACAGGAGCCAGGGACAACATGAACGCAGAAAGCAACATAACCCACCTGACCGACACCGATTTTGCCGAGCAGGTGGAGGAGAGCAAGGGTCTCACGCTGGTGGATTTCTGGGCGGAATGGTGCGGTCCATGCCGCGCAATCGCCCCGATTCTGGAGCAGCTCGCCACTTCGTACACCGGCAAGGTGCGCATCACGAAAGTGGACGTGGATGCGAACCAGAAGACCACCATGAAATTCAACGTGCGGTCCATTCCCGCCCTGCTTTTCTTCAAGGACGGGAAGCACGTCGACACAGTGGTCGGTCTGACGCAGCGAGCCGCTCTCGAGGCGCGGATCGATAAGCACCTCGCCGCGTGATGCCGTGCCCGGTGGGACGCTGTACGTCGTCGCCACCCCGCTGGGTCACCTCGGCGACCTGAGCGCGCGCGCGGCGGAGACGCTGCGCCGCGTGCCGGTCGTGGTTGCCGAAGACACCCGCCACAGCCGCAAGCTTCTCTCCCACCTCGACGCACACCCCCGGCTGCTCTCCTCGCACGCGCACTCGGGTCCCGGCGCCGCGCGGGCCGTGCTGGCCGCGCTGTCCCGGGGCGAGGACGTGGCCCTGGTGACCGACGCCGGCACTCCGGCGATCAGCGATCCCGGAGCCGAGCTGGTGCGGGAAGCCCGCGCGGCCGGGCACCCGGTGGTTCCGGTTCCCGGGCCGTCCGCCGTGGCCACGGCGCTGTCGGGCGCCGGCCTTCCGGCCGATCGGTACCTCTTCCTCGGGTTCCTGCCCCGCAAGGGCCCCGAGCGCACCCGGCTGCTCGAGCGGATCGCCGCGGCGGAGTGGACCACGGTGCTGTTCGAAGCGCCGGGACGGGTCGGCAGCCTGCTCGAGGATCTCGCAACCGCTTGCGGCGGGAGCCGGAGCGCGGTCGTGGCCCGCGAGCTCACCAAGATCCATGAAGAATTCCGGCATGGCACGCTCGACGAACTGGTGGCGCTCCTGGGGAGTGAGGGCACGGCCCTGCGGGGCGAATGCACCATCCTGATCGAAGGCGGAGGTGTAGAGCCGGTGGAGGATTCCGCCGGCCGGGCCCGCCCCGCCGCGGCACGCCTGCTGGCGGCCGGCGTCACGCGCAAGGAAGTGGCGAGCCTGCTCACCGAGTTCTTCGGCGTGGCGCGTAACGAAGCCTACCGGCTGGCCGTGGAAAGCGCGGCGCCGTGAAACGGGCCGCGCTCTTCCTCCTGCTTGCGGCGACCCCGCTCCGAGCCCAGTCGCAGCTTACCATCGGGCGGCTGCACTACGACGGTGGTGGCGACTGGTATGCCAACCCGTCGAGCCTTCCGAATCTGTTGGCAGCACTGGGCACCCGCACCACGCTGCCCGTGGCAGCCCGCGAAAAGGTCGTGACCCTCACCGAGGCCGACCTCTGGCAGGTGCCCTACCTGTACCTGACGGGACATGGCAACGTGCGATGGAGCGACCCCGAGCTCGCCACGCTCCGCCGGTTCCTGCAGCAGGGCGGATTCCTCCACGCCGACGACAACTATGGCATGGACGAGTCGATCCGGCGCGAACTGGGCCGTCTGTTCCCCGATCGCCCGCTGGTCGAGGTGCCGCTCGATCACCCGATTTATCACTTGATATACGATTTCCCCCGGGGCCTTCCCAAAATCCACGAGCACGACGGCAAGCCGGCGCAGGGGTTCGGGATCTTTCTCGACGGGCGGCTCGTCGTGTATTACAGCTATCAGAGCGACTTGGGGGACGGCTGGGAAGACCCGGAAGTCCATCACGATCCGCCGGAAAAGCACGAGGCCGCCTTGCGCATGGGCGTGAATCTCTTCGTGTACGCGGTCGGAGGCGGCCGGTGAGCGCAGGGCTCACCGAGCGGGCCCTCCACGCCGCCGCCCGTCCGCTGCTGTGGCGGCTCGGATGGCTCGGCGGGATCGCCGCGCTGGCCGGCTTGCTCCTGGTGCTGGCAACTGCGGCGTGGAGTGCCCGGGCCGGCCTGCTGCATTCGCCGGTCTGGGTGCCGACCGCGTGGATCGCCGGATTCGTGACTGCGGGGGTCTGCGTCGCACTGGTGCTCCGTTCCGCTCGGTGTCTGGACGCGCATCGCCTGGCCGGTCGTCTGGAGCACAATTCGGGGTGGCGGGCCGGGGCCCTGCGGGGATTGCTGGAGCCGGTCAGCGAGGGCACCAGCAGCGGCCTCCGCGCCGCCGCCGACCAGGCCACCGCGCTGGAGGTCGAGATTCGCGTACCCGCAGCGCTCGGGCCGGAGCGGAGCCGGGTGGCCCGGTTGCTCTTCGGCGCCGCGGCGGGCGTGGTCGGGTGCGTGCTACTCCTGGGCGCCGCCGGGGTACGTCACGGGCCGGCTGCGCTGCTCTGGCGACCGCGCCTCGCCATGGCAATGGTCACCAGCCCGCTCCGCCTCGGGGCGGATCGCCGGGCGGTGCGGGCCGGTGACTCGGTGGCGCTGACGGTGTCGGCGCCGGGACGCCGCGCGGTTACGCTGTGGACCCGCTCGCCCGGCACGGTCTGGGTTCCCACCGCCGTTCCGCTCGATTCGTCGGGCCGTGCGCGCCACGTCGCCGGTCCACTCACCGAGGCGTTCTTTGCGCACGTAACCGAAGGCCGCCGCAGCTCCGACACGCTGGAAATCACGGTGCGGCGGCCGGCGTTTCTGGCGGCCTTCGCCGTCACGATCCGCTACCCGGCCTACCTCAAGCTCGAGGACGAGCCCGCCCCCGTCGGCGGGGACACCTTGCTGTTGCCGGCGGGAAGCCGGCTGGACACGCGCGGCGAGGCCACCATCCCGCTCGGCACAGCCGAGTGGGAGCGCGCCGGCGCCCGCGCCGCGCTCCCGATCGAGGGCGCCCGTTTCGGGGGCGCCTTCACGCCGCCGGCGACGGGCGCCTATCGCCTGGTGCTCCGGGCTCTCGACGGTGAGCCACTCACCGGCGAGGAAATCGTCCTGCCGGTCCGGATCCTGCCCGATCTGGCGCCCCAGGTCGAAATCCCGGTGCCGTCGGGAGACACCACCGCGCCGGCGGTGGGCTCGCTACCGCTGGTCATCGACGCCAGGGACGATCACGGCCTGGTGGAGGCGGTGCTGGAGCGGCGGGTGTCACACAACGGCGCAGTGCGCACGCTGGCCGAAGAGCGGCTCCCGCTCCCGGGGCAGACGCCGGACCGGGCCATCCTGCCCGCCTTCATCGATCCTGTGGCGCTCGGGCTCGCCCCGGGTGACACGCTGCGCATTGTGGCGCGGGTCAGGGACAATTCTCCCTCGGGGCAGACCGGCCGCTCTCGGGAGATCGCAATCTCGGTGCCGACCCGCCCCGAGCTGCGCGCCGCAGAGCAGGACCGGGCCCGGGAAATCCAGAAGCAGCTGGACTCGCTGGTGGCGGAGAGCCGGAATGCCCAGCGGCAAACCGAAGATCTGGGGCGGTCCCAGCAGCGCGGCGCCGAGAGCGCGCTGGACTTCGACGCCGCCAAGAAGGCCGAGGCGGTCGCCGACCGGCAGGAACAGCTCATGCAGCAGGCCGAAGCGGTGAAAAAGGCGCTGGACGAGCTGCGCCGGGCGGCGGAGCGCGCGGGGCTCTCGGATTCGGCGTTTCAGCAGCGTCTCAAGGAAGTCCAGGATCAGCTTGACCAGGCGCTCTCGCCGGAACTCCGGCGGCAGCTGGCCGAGCTGCAGGAGGCGCTCAAGTCGCTGGACCGGGAGCGCACCAAGGACGCGGTCCGCAAGCTGGGGGACAGCCAGCAGAAGCTGCGCGAGGCGCTGGAGCGGAGCCGCGAGATGTTCAAGCGGGCCGCGCTGGAGGGGCAGCTCGCTTCGCTGGAACAGGAAACCAGGGAGCTCGCCGAACAGCAGGAGACCTGGAACAAACAGGTCGCCGGCGCCGACAGCGCGCGCGCGGCGGCCGAGGAGCGCGCCATGGCCACGCGAGCCGACTCGGTTGCCGCTGGGCTCGACCAGGCCGCCAAGCAGATGGAGGCCGAGAAGCGCCAGGAGGCGATGAGGCAGGCGGCCCAGCAGGCTCGCGACGCCGCCGGCGAAATGCGCCAGGCAGCCAAGGCCGCCGAACGGAAGCAAGCCGGCCCGGCGGAGAAGTCCGGCAAGCAGGCCGCGGGCAAGATGAACGACGCCAAGGAACAGGTGAAGGAGCAGCGCGAGAGCCAGCAGCAGGAATGGCGCGAGGAGGTGGTAGCCCAGCTCGATCGTGCCCTGCTCGAAACGACCCGGCTGGCCGAGCGCCAGCTCGCGGTGGCGGAGCAGTTCCGGCAGAGCAGCGCGCAGACGGCCGCGCGCAACGCCGAAGGGGCTATCGAAGAGGGTGTCACGAAGCTGCTCGAGCAGGTCGGCTCGGCCAGCGGGAAGAACGCGCTGGTGTCCCCGCAGATTCTCGCGGCGCTGGCGGAAGCCCGGCAGCAGATGGGCCGGGCCCGGGAAGCGGCCGCCAGCGCGTCGGGCAATCCGCGGGAGTCGGTGGACCGCGCCGGGGAGGCGGTGGATGCCCTCAACGTGGCGGCTTACGGGCTGCTGCGAGCCCGGGACGACGTCTCCGGCGCGGGCAGCGGATCCGGGTTCGCCGAGGCGATGGAGCGGATGACCAAGCTGGCCAACCAGCAGGGCCAGCTCAGCCAGGACGCCAACGGGCTCCTCCCCATGGCGGGATCGGCGTCCATCCAGCAGCAGCTGCAATCGCTCGCGGCTCGGCAACGCGCGCTGGCCCAGGAGCTGGAACGGCTTCGGGCTCAGGGGCAGGCCGAGGCCAAGCCGATGGGCGACGAGGCGCGCGACCTCGCCCGCGCGCTCGAGCGGGGACGGCTGGACCGCGAGATGGTGGCACGCCAGGAGCGGCTCTTCCGCCGGATGCTCGATGCGGGACGTACCCTCTCGGGCCGCGAAGAAGACGAGCGCAAGGAACGGCAAAGCGAAACCGCCAAGCTCGGCGAGATCCGTCTTCCACCGGCGCTTCGGGCTCAGCTCCTCGGCAAGGACGGGGAGATCCGGCTTCCGACCTGGGAACAGCTGCAGCGGCTCTCGCCCGAGGAGCGGAGACTGGTCACCGACTATTTCCGGCGACTTACCGGAGGCGCGCCGTGAGGCGCGGCGCGGTGGCGGCGGTGTTGCTGCTGGCCGCCGTCCCCGCGGCCCGGGCGCAGGACGCCTCGGCGCGGGCGCTCGATCTGGAGCGACGGGGCGACTACGCCGGGGCCGCGGGGGCGTGGCGCAGTCAAATCGCCGCCAAGCCCACCGACCTGTCGGCGCTGCTGGGACTGGAGCGCGCCCTCACGCCGCTGGGTCGGCTGCCCGAGATGGTGGTGCCGGTCCAGGCGGCGATCCAGCGGGACCCGTCGTCAGGCGTGTTAGGCATCGCCATTCGGGTGTATACCGCGGCACGGCAGCCGGACAGCGCCCGCGCGGCGGTGGAGCGATGGGCCCTGCTGGAGCCTACCAGCGAGATGCCGTTCCAGGAGTGGGGCATCGCGGCGTACGGGGCCCGGGACCGGGCCAGCGCCAGGGCGGCTTACCTGCTCGGCAGGCAGAGGCTCGGGCGGCCCGACGCGATGGCGGCGGAGCTGGGCCAGCTGGCCGCCGCGGAGGGAGACTTCCCCGGTGCCGCGCGGGAATGGTCGCTCGCGATCCGCCGGAACCCGGGATACCGAGGCACCGCGCTCTCGATCCTGGCTCAGGTGCCGGCCGCGGGCCGCAACGTGCTGCTGGGTGAGCTGGGCAAAGGCGGAGACCTGGCCGGCGAACGGCTCGCAGCGGCGCTCCAGATTCGCTGGGGTGATCCCCTCGCGGCCGCGCGGCGGCTCACCGCCGCGATCGCCCGGAGCGGTACCGACGGCGTCGAAGCGCTTCAGGAAACCCTCGATGATTTGCGGGGGTCCTCTACCGCCGAGCACTACATCGGCCGCGCCCTGATCCTGGAGCAGCTTGGGGAGCGCGCCCAGGGGCCCCAGCGGGCCCGAGTGCGGCTCGAGGCGGCGCAAGCCTATGCCGACGGCGGCGACCAGGCGGCCGCGCGGCGCATGCTCGCGACGCTGGCCGGTGATCCAGCGGCCACACCCTCGATGGCCGCGTCGGCCACATCGACCCTGGTGGCGGTGCTGGTGGACGAGGGCGGCGTCGAGGAGGCCGACCGACGGTTCCGCGAGCTGGCGCCGCTGCTCGGCGCGGACGATCGCCAGCGCCTCGCGCTGCGCCTGGCGCAGGGCTGGATCCGGAACGGCCGGCTGGCCCAGGCCGACAGCCTGCTGGTCGCCGACAGCTCGGTGGATGCGCAGGCGGTTCGGGGGCGGATCGCGCTCTATCGCGGTGATCTGGCCGGCGCGCGCGCGATGCTCGCCGACGCCGGGCCGTTCACCGGCGACCGGGCTGCGGCTACCGAGCGGATCGCCATTCTGGGACTGCTGCAGGTGATCGAGGACGACTCGCTTCCCGCGCTGGGTGAGGCCTTCTATCGACTGGAGCGACGGGATAGCGCCGCCGCCGCCGCCGCGCTTGAAAGCCTCGCGCCAACCCTTCCCGCCGACCACGGCGGCGGCGAGCTGCTGCTCCTCGCCGGGCAGGTGCGTGCCGGCTTGGGCCAGAACGCGGAGGCGGAAAAACTGTACCGGAGCGTAGTGGCACAAGCCTTCCCGGCCAGCGCGGCGGCGGCCGAGTTCGCGCTGGCCGGCCTGCTCATCAAGTCGTCCCGCAAGGATCAGGCGGTGGCGGCGCTCGAGCATCTGCTGGTGACCTGGCCGACCAGCGCGGTGGTGCCCCAGGCGCGGAGGCTGCTTGATGTGGCCCGGGGGGCGGTTCCGTCGACATGAAGCGACGAGACTTTCTGGGAGCCGCGGTACTAGGCGGACTGGCGGGCGGCCAGGCGGACGGGCTGACGGGCGGACGACTCGGCGCGCTCCTGTCCCGCCGCGCGACCTGGCTCCTGGTCCCCATGGACGAGACCCAAGGCGATCACCTCAAGGCGTACGGCGTCACCTTCCGGGTGCTGCAGCGGGGCGACAAGGCGGAGTGGTTCCTCAATTACCGCAACGGATCGTT
>JAYUAL010000248.1:0-1793 GCA_043741355.1 Gemmatimonadales bacterium
CGCGCTTCGGCCCGCTGTTCCGGGTGGCCGGTGTCTCCGGCGCCGTGAGGGCATCAGCGAACTGGCGCGCGCTCGAAAACCGATCCGTCGGCGCCTTCGCCAGGGCCCGCATCACGGCATCGTCGAGTGCGGGCGGCACGACATCGCGCACCACGCGCAGCGACGTCGGGCGTTCCGTCATCAGCTTCGCGATCGTCGAGTGTGCTGTGGGGCCGCTGAAGGGCGGCTCGCCCGCGAGCATTTCGTACGTCACCGCGCCAAGGGCATAGATGTCGCTGCGCGCGTCGAGATCGCGCTCACCCGCCGCTTGTTCAGGACTCATGTACTGCAGGGTGCCGATCGAGAGCCCGGTTCCAGTCAGGCGCCCACCCCCCGCCTCGGTCACGGCGAGGGCAATACCGAAATCGGTCAGCAGCGCCTCCCCGTCGTGCAGAAGGATGTTCTCGGGCTTGATGTCGCGATGGATGATGCCCTGCCGGTGGGCGAAATCGAGCGCGCCGGCGACTTGCCGAATGATCCGGATGGTCTCGTCGACCGGCAGCAGCTTCTCCCGCGCCAGCCGGTCCCGCAGCGACTCACCCCGCACCACCGGCATCACATAGAATAGCGCGTCCCCGGCGCTTCCCGAGTCGTAGAGCGGCAGGATGTGCGGGTGCTGCAGGTTCGCGGTGACCTGGATTTCCTTGAGGAAGCGCTGCACGCCCAGCACCGCAGCGAGCTCCGGCTTGAGCACTTTGACGGCAACCTGCCGGTCGTGCTTGAGGTCGTGGGCCAGGTAGACCGTGGCCATTCCGCCCTCGCCGAGCTCCCGCTCGAGGCGGTAGCGGTCGGCTAGTGCCGCCCTCAGTTGTTCCAGAGGTGTCGGAAGCTCGGTCACGCTGATCCTGTCGGGGTGTGAACGCTGTAGCTTACCCCGCTGCACGAGGTGGGGCCAGCGCGCGCCAGCGAATCGTCCCTCCACCTGCCGGCGTGATCCGCACCGTCCGCAGTCCTCCGCGGGCGTGAGCACCGCGACCGCGTCACGCCCGGGCAGGCTCCGTGGAGAACCGGAACTCCGTCCTCGACCGGAGCTGCTCTCCGGGACGCAGAATGCGTGAAGGAAACCCGGGCTGGTTGGGCGAATCGGGAAAGTGCTGGGTCTCGAGGGCGAGACCGGCGTGACGCTGATACCGGTGTCCCTGCTTTCCGAGGCGGATCCCGTCCAGAAAATTGCCGCTGTAGAGCTGCAACCCCGGCTCCGTGGTACCCACCTCCAGCACCCGTCCCGACACCGGCTCGACGACCCGCGCAGCCTTTGACAACGCGGCGCCCCCGCGGTCGAGAACGAAATTGTGATCGTACCCCTTCGCGCGGCGAAGCTGCTCGTGGTCCTCCCTGATGCGGGCGCCAACCGCCTGAGCCCGGCGGAAGTCCAGCGGGGTTCCCTCGACCGGCGCGATCGCTCCGGTGGGCAACAGGCTCGCGTCGACGGGAGTAAACCGCTCGGCGTGGATCGTGAGTTCGTGGCCGAGTATGTCGCCCGAGCCCTCGCCCGCCAGGTTGAAATAGGAGTGCTGGGTCAGATTCACCGGCGTGGGACGATCCGATTCGGCGCGGTACTCCACCCGGAAGACGTTGTCGGCCGAGAGGGCGTAGGTGATCTGCACGTCCAGGTTGCCCGGGAATCCCTCCTCCCCGGCGGGGCTCCGGTAGCTCAGCACCACCCCCGCCGTCCCGGCGTCCTCGAAGGGGCGGGCCCGCCACATCACCTTGCCGAAGCCGCGCCGCCCTCCGTGCAGGTGGTTCGGACCGTC
>JAYUAL010000249.1:0-4442 GCA_043741355.1 Gemmatimonadales bacterium
GCCACCTTCCGTCGGAAAGTCTGCAACAGATCCGAGGCGTGAAACTGCACGTAGTTCAGCACCTCGGTGACGGTGTCCCCGTGCACCATGTCGGTGATCTCGTAGCCTTTTTCGGTGACCCGGATGTGCACCGCGTTCGTGTCGCCGAAGAGGTTGTGCAGATCGCCCAGAATTTCCTGGTAGGCTCCGGTCAGGAAGATCCCGAGAATGTAGGGCTCGCCCTCCCGGAACGGATGCAGTTCGAGGCAGGGCTTGCCCTTGCGCCCGCCGGCAAAACGATCGATCACGCCGTCGGAGTCGCAGGTGATGTCCTGCAGCGTGCCCCGCCGGATCGGCTCCTCGTCCAGCCGGTGCACCGGCATGATCGGAAAAATCTGATCAATAGCCCAGTTATCCGGCAGGGACTGGAACACCGAGAAGTTGCAGAAGTAGCGGTCCACCAGGGTGGCTTCGAGATGGTTCGAGATCTCGAGGTAGTTGGCCCGGTCGTGGGCGATCAACGCCGCGAGTGCGTTCATGGTGGCCAGGTAGTACTGCTCGATGTCGGCCATGTCCCGGAGTGTGATGGCGTCGCTGGCGAAGAGCTCCTGGAGACGCTCCTTGGCGAACACGGCGTCGTGGAACGCCTCTTCCACCCGGTCCAGGGAAAGCGACTCCAGGTTTTCCTTGAGCTCCACCAGTACCGAGGGCGGATCCTCTCCGAGCGCGGGTATGACCGGTTCGGTGAGGGCCTCCACGTCGGTGACGTTGATCAGCAGCAGGGCATGATGGGCGGTCAGCGCCCGGCCGGACTCGGAAATGATGTGGGGCATCGGTTGCTTGAACTGCTTGCAGACCGACCCGAGGAGGTACACCACGTCGTTGGCATACTCCCTCGTCGTGTAGTTCATGCTGGCGGGCCTGGTCGTCTTCGAGCCCTCGTAGTCCACGCCCAGCCCGCCGCCCACATCCACGTGGGAGAGATCGAAGCCCATCTCCCGGATCTCGACGTAGTAGCGCCCGATTTCCTCGAGACCCGCCTTGATGAACCGGATGTCGGTGATCTGGCTGCCGAGGTGGAAGTGCACCAGCTTGAGCAGATCCTTCCGGCTCCCGGTGGCCAGCTTGTCGAGGAGCTTCATCAGCTCCACAGCGCCCAGCCCGAATTTCGATTTTTCCCCGCCGCTCTTGGCCCAGCGCCCGGCGCCCTCGGTGGCCAGCTTGATCCGCACCCCGAGGTTGGGCGTGACGCCCATCTCGTCGGCCACCCGGAGCACGGTGTCCAGCTCCCCCACCTGCTCCAGCACGATGAACACCTGGTGGCCCAGTCGCTGGCCCATCAGGGCCAGCCGCATGAACTCCTCGTCCTTGTAGCCGGTGCAGACGATCAGGTGATCGGTTCGTTCCGCCAGCCCGAGCACCGCCTGGAGCTCCGGCTTGCTGCCGCACTCGAGCCCGACCCCGAACGGGCTCCCGAACGCGACGATCTCTTCCACCACGTGACGCTGCTGATTCACCTTGATCGGGTAGACCGAGGTGTAGGTCCCGCCGTAGGCCGTCTCTTCGATCGCGCGCGAGAACTCGGTGGCGAGCGAAGCGATCCGGGCCTTGAGGATGTCGGAGAAGCGAAGCAGCAGGGGCAGCCCGATGCCCTGCGCGTTCAGATCGAGGGCCAGCCGATACAGGTCAATCGCCCGATCGCCCGCCTGGTCCGGATGGACCGTGACGTGGCCTTCGGCGTTGGTCCGGAAATAGCCCAGGCCCCAGCCCCGCATGTTGTACAGCTTTTCGGCGTCCTTGATGGACCAGGCGGAGTTCGCGATCGTGGGCTCCCAGCCAGAGACAGGGAGACAATTCTAACGTGCGGGCGGGCGCGATAGAAGCGGCCCAGCGCTAGATTCCCGTTTCCATGAGCTCTGAGCTGGTCGTAGAACGGCGCACCCCGTTGCCCGCAACACCCCAGGAGGTCTTTGCCTGGCACGCCCGGCCGGGCGCCTTCGAGCGGCTGATTCCCCCGTGGCAATCCGTGGAGATCCTCGAACGAGGCGGAGGAATCGCCGAAGGCACCCGGGTCCGGCTCCGGATTCGCGCCGGTCCGGTCCGGTCCACCTGGACCGTGGAGCACCGGGACGTCGATCCGGGCGCCGGCTTCAGCGATTTCCAGGTAGACGGGCCGTTCGACCGCTGGTTCCATCGCCACGGTTTCGAGGCCGCGCCAGGCGGCGGCAGCGTCTTGCACGATCGCATCGCCTGCGAGCTGCCGCTGGGCATCCGGCTGGGCCGCTCCTGCCTGGCCCGGGAGCTTCAGCGTCTGCTGGCCTATCGCCACGCCGTCACCGCCCAGGACCTCGCGATGCACGCGCGCGCGAGCGGAAGTCCCAAGCTCCGCATCGCCATTACCGGCGCCTCGGGTCTCATCGGCGGGATGCTGGCCCCGGCCTTGACCACTGGCGGGCACAAGGTCGTCCGGCTGGTGCGCCGAGCTCCCGGGCCGGGAGAAATCCGCTGGGATCCCGACGGCGCGGGCGTCGATCCCGAGGCGCTCCGGGGCGTCGACGCCGTGGTGCACCTGGCCGGCGAGAACATCGCCGACGCCCGCTGGACCGAGACGCGTAAACGCCGGCTCCTCGCGAGCCGGACCACCGGCACCCGGCTTCTCGCCGAGGCCGTCGCCCGGGCGCCGGAGGGCCCGCGCACCCTGGTCTCCGCGTCGGCGATCGGCTACTACGGAAACCGCGGCGAGGAAATACTGACTGAAAGCAGTCCGCCCGGCCGGGGATTCCTTCCCGAGGTTGCCGCCGCGTGGGAGGACGCGACCCAACCCGCACGCGATGCCGGCGTGCGGGTGGCGCAGATTCGGATCGGGCTGGCACTCACCCCGGCGGGCGGCCTGCTGCAGCCCGTTCTGCTCCCCTTCCGCCTTGGCCTCGGCGGTCGCCTGGGCGACGGGAGCCAGTGGATGAGCTGGATCTCGGCCGACGACCTGATCGGCGTGTTCCACCACGCCCTCACCGACGACGTGGTGCGGGGCCCGGTCAACGCCGTGGCGCCCACGCCGGTGCGCAACGCGGAGTTCACCACCGCGCTGGGACGCGCCCTGCACCGCCCCACCCTGATGACGGTCCCCAAGGCGGCGCTCCGCCTGGCGGCAGGCGAGATGGCCGACGAGGCCATCCTGGCGAGCGCCCGGGTGGTGCCCGAGGTCTTGCAGCGGTCTGGATACCCGTTCCGGCACAGCGACCTCGACACGGCGCTCGCGCACCTGCTGGGCAAAGAGGCGTCGGGCTGAGTTGAACTCCCGACCCACCTTCTCCTCCCGTCCTCCCGCCGTGGTTCTGTTGTCGGGCGGCCTCGACTCAGCCACCACGCTGGCCGTTGCCAGGACCGAGGGCTATCTCCCTCATGCGTTGAGCTTCCGGTACGGCCAGCGTCACGCGGTAGAGCTCGAGGCGGCGCGGAGCGTGGCGGCGCAGATCGGCGTGGCCGAGCACCGCATCGTGAATATCGATCTTCGGAGCTTCGGAGGCTCGGCGCTCACCGCGGACATTCCCGTCCCCACCGGGCGCACCGCCGCGGAGATGGCGCGGGGCATTCCGGTCACCTATGTGCCGGCGCGAAACACCATCTTCCTCTCGTTTGCGCTGGCCTGGTGCGAGGTGCTTGGCGCAGCGGACATTTTCATCGGGGTCAACGCGGTGGACTACAGCGGGTACCCCGACTGCCGGCCGGAGTTTATCCGCGCCTTCGAGGCGCTGGCCAATCTGGCCACGAAGGCCGGGGTGGAAGCCGGGGTGCGGTTCAAGGTGCACGCGCCGCTCATCGCAATGAGCAAGGAGGCGATCATCCGGCGGGGCCTGGCGCTGGGCGTGGACTTCGGGCTGACGCGGAGCTGCTACGCGCCGGATGCGGAGGGGCGGGCGTGCGGAGCGTGCGACTCGTGCCGGATCAGGGTGAAGGGGTTTGCGGAGGTGGGGATGGAGGATCCGGGAAAATTCGTGGGCAGGGGGTGACCATTAGACGAGCGCGATCTCCACGTCTCGGTTCAGTCCCCGCGATGCCGGTCACTCCACGAGCCTGATCCTCAATCCCCCGACGGCGGCAGCAGCGATGAGAACATCGCCGCCCGCCGAGCCCAGCCATCCTCTGGCGGCGAGAAAGCTTTTCGCCCGGTCCAGCGATCGCACCCGCACCACCATCTCGATGATGGCTCCGCTGGGTGCGGTCACGAATCGCATCGCGGGTCCGGTCCGCAGGGTAATGACGCCTTTGGACTCCTGCTTCGGCGAGCCGAGCACGTTTCGCCACTGGGCCAGCGCCGCGTCCAGGTCATTGACACCGATCACCAGCTCGACCACTGCAAGAGCGCCCAGTGGCCCGCCATTGCGGCGCTCCAGCTCCTCGGTTCCGGTTTTCCGGCTGGCGGGAGCGCTGGTGTGCTTCAGGTTGTCGTTGATGAAGATCGC
>JAYUAL010000250.1:0-4441 GCA_043741355.1 Gemmatimonadales bacterium
CCCAGAACGCCGGTCGCCAGGGCAACAAAGCAGTCCCGGGGGGCGAACGCGGCCACCAAGGCGGTGCGAATCCGTTCGGCGACCTCGGGAGCCTCGACATGGGCCACACCGAAACGTACGACTCTTGGTCTGGGCGTGAGATTCTTCTCCACCAGGGCGAGCATCCGGGAGACGAGTGCCTCCCGGCCCCGGACGCGATCCACCGGAACGATCCGGCCGTCCAGGTCGAGGCCCAGGATGGGCCTGACGTCGAGCATACCGGCCAACCAGGCCTTGCCCCGCGAAACCCTGCCTGAGCGGATCAGGTTGTCGTACGTGTCCACCGTCAAATAGACACCCGACTGGGTGCGTATCCGCTCGAGCTCCCGTGCAATGTCGGTCGCTCTCCATCCCGATTCCGCCAGCTCGGCCCCGCGCAGTGCCAGCAGTCCGAGACACAGAGATGCCGCCTTGCTGTCCACCAGGTGGATACGCTCGAGCCCGGCGGCCCGGATGGCCGCCTGGGCCGCCTGGTAGGTGCCCGAGAGCGCGGAGCCCAGGAGCACCGCGACGACCTCGTCTGCTTCTTCGAGCGCCGAACGGAACACCCGGACGAAGTCAGCCGGGGTCGGTTGAGAGGTGGTGGGCAGCTGTCGGGCCGCCCGGAGCCGGCGGTAGAACTCCTCCGGCTTCATTCCCACCCGGTCGAGATGCACCTCATCGCCGAAGACGATTTGGAGCGGGACCAGAGCGATGTGGTGGCGATCCAGCACCGCGTCGGGCAGGTCCGCCGAGGTGTCCGTCACCACGGCCACCGGGCGGCGCTTGAGATGGGAGAGCGCCCGGTGCTGCGCCCGCATGTCGTCGGCCTTCCGGAAGGTCAGCTTGCCCCACCGCCCGGCAAAAGTAAAGACGGCCTCGGGGGTGTCGGTATGCACATGGACCTTCAGGATGTCGCTGATGACCGCCACCACCACCGACCCCCCGAACTGGTGCATCGCGGTCCGGACCTCGTTCGAGGCAGGGAGCTGCTCCCCCCGGATGACGAGTTCGGTGCAGAACTGGTAGTCCCGCTCGGCGGCGACATTGACCTCCGCGGCCGGGAAGAAAACGGGGGCGGAATCCCCGCTGGCGGCGGGCAGGATGGGGTCGCCCTCGATGAAGCGCACCACCCCCTCGATCATCCGCATGAACCCCTTCCCGCCAGCGTCCACCACCCCTGCTTCCTTGAGCACCGCCAGCAACTCGGGCGTATGGGCCAGCGCGACTTCCCCTTCGCGGAGCATGCGCCGCATGAATTCGGCGATGTCGGGGGAATCATAGGCGGCCCGCTCCGCCGCCGCGGCAGCTTCGCGCGCGACCGTGAGGATGGTGCCTTCCTTCGGCTCGTCCAGAGAGGCGTCGAGAGTGTCGGAGCCCCGCGAGAGCGCACGGGCAATTTCGGGGGCGGTGGCGGTTTCGAGGCCGTCCAGGCCTTCGGAAAAGCCCATGAGGAAATGGGCCAGCATCATGCCCGAGTTTCCCCGGGCACCCAGCACCGCCCCCCTCGCCATGGTTCGCGCGGTGACCTGAAGCGACTCGTCGCCGAGTGCCCGGCAGGAATCGGCGACGGCGCGGAGGGTCAGGCTGAAATTAGTGCCGGTGTCCCCGTCGGGCACCGGGAAGACATTCAAACGGTTGATCTCATCCCGGCCCGCCGTGACCCATTCGGCGGCCGCGTACACGGCGCGCGCCAGGCGGGGACCGTCGACGTAGGCGATTCCGATCGCCACCTGGGAGCTATGCCGGGACGATCGTGACGGTAACCGTGGCGTGGACCTCGGAGTGAAGCCGGATCGGCACCGCATGAGCGCCGAGCTGCTTGATGGGATGGGGCAGCTCGATTTTTCGCTTGTCGACCGGGTGGCCCGCCTGGGCGAGCCCGTCGGCGATGTCCTGGGCGGTAATCGAGCCGAAGAGGCGGTCTCCTTCGCCGGCCTTGGCCGGGATGGTGATCGCCACCGCGCCGAGCGTCGCGGCCAGGGCCTGGGCCTCGTTGCGGTCGTGCGAGGCGCGGGTCTCCCGGGCCTTCGATTCGGCCTCGATCCGCTTCTTGTTGCCCGGAGTCGCTTCGTAAGCCAACCCCTGGGGCAGCAAGAAATTGCGCGCGTAGCCCGGCTTGACCCGGACCATGGCGCCGGCCTTGCCAAGGGACTTCACGTCATCACGCAGAATCACTTCGATCATGTCATGCTCCTCCGGGTGCCGGGGGTACGAGGCGCCCCCGGAAATCGAGCCAGGTATCCGCGAGTCCGAGAACCGCGCAGATCGGTGATGCAAGCCCCATCGCCAAAAGCCTCAGATGCGCGGGGGCCTGCTCGAAGATGGCTGCGATGACCGCCAGCCCGCGAACGGTGTACAGACCGACCCACACGATCAGGAGATTGGCCGCGATCGTCCGGGCCAGCGGCGGGAGCGGCAGCACGAGCAATCCGAGGGTAAAGATAGCACCCCAAACGAGGTGGTCATTGAAGCGGAAATTCCGGAACCGGCCCGGCGGCGGGCCCAGCGGCGCGGCCGCGATCCGGTGGTGCCACACCCACGCCAGGGCGCACCCGGCCATCGCCTCCAGTGCCAGAAGGCCGGGCATCATCAACCGGGCGAGCTTCGGCGCCATCTCCTGCCCCCGCTGCACGAACAACTGGAGGTCTGGGTCGCCGGGCCGTGACTGGGCCCAGGCTTGCCAGTCCGCCCGCAAGCCCTCGGTGAACGCCCGTTCCACGTCGACCCAGGTCACCCCCCAGACCAGGCCCCAGATGAGCAGGCCGCCCATCGTCAACGTCAGGGCCCAGAGGATTCGGGTTACTACCGACCGGGAGGAGCGGAGGGAGAGTAGCACGAAGGCGGCGCTCATGAGGAGCCCGCCGGTGCGCAAGAGTTGGGGCACCAGGGTCTGATCGCCCGCCAGACTCGCGGCCACCCCTGCGCTCGCCAGGACCAGCCAGATCAGTTCCCGTGTCGTGCGGGGACGGGAGAGCAATGCGAGTAATGCGAACGGGCCCAACAGATACAGGGACGGTGCCAGCAGGAGATATCCCGCCAGCACCGCCGCCGCGCCGAGGCCGGCGCGGCGCCCGGCAAGGGGCGCCGCCCCGGCGGTCATCAGCCCCGATAGCCCTTGATGTATGGCAAAAGGGCCAGGAAGCGGGCCCGCTTGATGGCCACCTGGAGCTGTCGCTGATGCCGGGCCGAGACGCCCGAGAGGCGCCGGGGAAGGATCTTGCCGCGCTCGCTGATGAACCGCGAGAGCAGCTTCTCGTCCTTGTAGTCGATGATCCGGATTCGGAGCTCGGCGATCGGATCGCCCTTCTTCTGGCGGCTCACTCTTCCTCCTCGTACTCGGACTTGGCCACGGCGGCTTGGGCGGGGGTCGGCGGCTCTTCGTTCAGGACGATGAGATGGCGCATGACGCCTTCGTCGAGTTTGACAGCCCGCTCGAATTCCGGCAAGGCGGTACCCAGCGCCGCGAAGTTGGCGACGACGTAGTAGCCGGTGTCCTTCTTCCGGATCGGATAGGACAGGGTGCGCTTGCCCCAATGATTCAGCTGCGGAGCCTCGGCACCGGGCGCCTGCACCAGGGTATGGAAATGGGTGAGCTTCTGGTTGATGGTCTCCTCGTCCAGGGCAGGATCGAAGATATAGACCACCTCGTACGGACGAGTCATGACACCTTCCTTTGGTCGTAAGCGCCCGGTCCCTGGTGGGGGAGGCCGGGAGGAGATATGTGGAGCGCAAATGTAATCAGGCGTAGAGCTTAAGGCTAGTCGGACGGTGGGGACGGACGGACTCACGGTCCCCACCGTCCCCACTTAACTTCCTGCGATGCGCCTCGACAGCATCCAGGTCGGTCAAACCCGCACCTACGGCAACCCCGGATCGATCGAGCCCCTCGAACAACCCTGGACTAGTGCCATCAAGAAGGAGCCGGTGGACGGGCAGATGTGGGCCGGCCGGGAGGGTCTCTCCGGCGACCACCAGTATGACCGCAGGCATCATGGGGGGCCCGAGCGCGCCCTGCTGATGTACTCGGCCGACCACTACCCCCGCTGGCGCGCCGAATGGGGCCGGAAGGACGTCGGCCCGGGAGCCTTCGGCGAGAACCTCACGGTCAGCGGGCTCACCGAGGACACCGCCTGTATCGGCGACATCTACCGGATCGGCGAGGTGCGCATCGAGGTCTCCTCCCCGCGCACGCCCTGCCTCAATCTGGCCCGGCGGCATGCTCTCCCCGATCTGGTCAAGACCATGGTCCAAAACCATCGATCCGGCTGGTATCTGCGGGTCCTGCAAGAAGGCTGGCTCGAGGCCGGCATGGACCTGGCGCCGTTCGACCGTCCGTATCCGCAATGGACCATCCGGCGGGCGGCGATGGTCAAGCGGCTGCGGAATGATCTGAGGGAAGAGGCGGGACTCCTGGCCGAGT
>JAYUAL010000251.1:0-1786 GCA_043741355.1 Gemmatimonadales bacterium
GGACGCCTTCTCGGGCTTGGGATTGTGCCAGCCTCCTTCGGGTACCAGAGCCCGGCCTACCTGCGGAGGGCCCTAGGTGTTGGGTTCGTACTCGGAGAGCGGGCTCTGGTTCCCAAGGACCGCCTCGACGATGCGCCACGCCGCCTCCGCGGCCTCCGCCGTGAGGCTGGCGTCGCGAGGCCGCTGGGTGGCGTTCATAGCTGGCCTTTCATCCGGGCCGCTTGGAGCAGCGCGGGCAATTGGTAGCCGAGGAGACCGCCGATGCGCTCGATCGTCACGTCCGGCGTCGGATAGGTCGGCACCGCCGGGTCGTGGGCATAGTGACCCTGCCGCGGGGGGGTGGCTGGCTCGAGGGTCGGTTTGCTGGGCGCGCTTGGTCTTGGCCATCATCTCGACCAGGCCAGCCAGCGGCGGCTGAGGCCCTTCAGGAATGGGCTCAGGCGCGTGCGGTTGTAGGCATCACCGGCCTTGCGGAGCGCCTCCGCCTGGGTCGGATAGGAATGGATCACTTGCGACACGGTCTTCAGGCCGATCCCCGCCACCATGGCCAGGGAGATCTCGTTGATCATCTCCCCCGCGTGGCGCGCGACGATGGTCGCCCCCAGGATGGTGTCGGTGCCGTCGCGGACGTGGATCTTGACGAAGCCCCCCTCCTCGCCGTCGAGGACCGCGCGATCCACGTCGCTCATCGGCACGGTGAAGGTCTTGAGAGGGTGGTCCTGCTTCTGCGCTTCTTTCACGTAGACCCCCACGTGGGCGATCTCGGGGTCGGTGTAGGTGCACCAGGGAATCGTCAGGGAGCTCAGCTTCTTGCGGCCCCAGAACAGCGCGTTCTGGATCACGATGCGCGCCGTGGCATCCGCCATGTGGGTGAACTTCCGCTCCAGGGCCACGTCGCCCGCGG
Organism: Gemmatimonadales bacterium; assembly: GCA_043741355.1. Taxonomy (GTDB): domain Bacteria; phylum Gemmatimonadota; class Gemmatimonadetes; order Gemmatimonadales; family GWC2-71-9; genus JABFSM01. The sequence continues at coordinate 905 of JAYUAL010000251.1, forward strand.
CGTATATGCGCCGGTTGCTGGTCTGCAGGTAATCGTTCACATGCACGCCGCGCTCGTGGTCGTACGTGACGCCCGCCGCCTCGAGGTTCAACCCCTCGACATTGGGTACCCGCCCGACGCCCACCAGGATCTCGTCCACCGCCACCATCGATTCCTGACCGTCATTGACCAGGCACACGCGCTTCTCACCATCGCCTTGGGTGACGCGCGTCACCTCCGTGTTGAGCCGCACCTCGATGCCGTCACTGCGCAAGGCGTCGGCGAGGATCTCGGCAGCGTCCCGCTCCTCGCCGGGGAGGAAGTGGGGCTCCCGGCCGGCGATGATCACCTCGCAGCCCAGGCGCGCGAAGGCCTGGGCCAGCTCGCAGCCCAGAGGACCGCCACCGATCACCAGCAGCCGCCGGGGACGCTCGGTCAAGTTGAACACCGTTTCGTTGGTCAAATACCCGGCCGCTGCGAGGCCCTCGATGGGCGGGTGGGCGGCGCGGGTGCCGGTGGCGACGACGGCCTTCTTGAACCTGAGCGTGGCGCCGGCGACCTCGACCGTGCGGCGATCGGCGAACACCGCGTTGCCCAGGAACACGTCGACGCCCAGAGCCCGGAACCTCTGGGCGGAGTCGTGGTGACTGATGACGGCACGGAGGCGGCGCATGCGCTCCATGGCCGCGGCGAAATCAGGTGCCGAGTGCACCGGCGCGCTCCCGGCGAATCTCGGCGCGTGGTGAAGGTCGGTGTGGAACCGCGCGGCGCGCAGGAGCGCCTTGGAGGGAACGCAGCCAAACTTCAGGCAGTCGCCGCCCATCAGGTTCTTTTCCACCAGCGCGACCCTGGCGCCGAGGGCGGCGGCGCCGGCCGCGGTGACCAGCCCGGCAGTGCCGGCGC
>JAYUAL010000252.1:0-4435 GCA_043741355.1 Gemmatimonadales bacterium
ACAGTTCTTCGACAACAAGCTCCGGAGCTTTCCGGCGCCGGACTGGATGGTCAAAGGAATTCCCTACCTGGCCAAGGGTCGCGATCAGCTCGCCCCGCCGGCGCCCGCCGCGGCGGGGCAGGCCGCGCAGCCCCACCCAAATCCCTGAGCCGGGGGCGGGGAGGGTAACTTTGGTGCCATGAAAACACCCCGACTCGCTGTCCTCACCACCCTCACCGTCCTCGCCGCCCCCTTGGCCGCGCAGACCGCCGACACCAGCGCCTTGTCGTCGCTGAGCTGGCGGAACATCGGCCCGCAACGCGGCGGGCGGTCCGTCGCCGTGGCGGGATCCATCGCGCGTCCCAACGAGTACTATATGGGCACTACCGGCGGCGGGGTCTTCAAGACCACCGATGCCGGGGTCAACTGGCAGCCGGTGAGCGACAAGTACTTCGGCGGGACCATCGGCGCCATCGCGGTGAGCGAGGCCAATCCCGACATCGTGTACGTGGGTGGAGGGGAGTTCCCCATTCGCGGCAACGTTTCCCACGGCGACGGGGTGTACAAGTCCACCGACGGCGCCAAGACCTGGACGTACATGGGGTTGGTGGAAACCCGGCAGATCTCCAAGATCCGGATCCACCCCCGCAATCCCGACATCGCCTACGTGGCGGCCCTGGGCCCGGTGTTCGGCCCCAGCCCGAACCGCGGGGTGTTCAAGACCACCGACGGCGGCAAGACTTGGGCGAAAATCCTGTTCCGCAACGACACTACCGGGGCGATCGACCTCGCGATGGATCCGAAGGATCCCGAGACTCTCTACGCGGGGCTCTGGACCGCGTACCGCAAGCCCTGGATGCTGGTGAGTGGCGGCTCGGGGAGCGGCATCTTCAAGACCATCGATGGGGGCCGCACCTGGAAGGAGCTCACCCGGAATCCGGGAATGCCGGCCGGCATCATCGGCAACATCGGAATTTCCGTCTCGGGGGCGAACGCCCACCGAATCTTCGCCCAGGTCGAGGCCGACTCGGGGGGCGTCTTCCGCTCCGACGACGCCGGCGACACCTGGACCCGGGTCAACTCGGACCGCGGTCTGCGGCAGCGCGCCTGGTATTACAGCCGGATTTACGCCGACCCCCAGGACGAGAACATCGTCTACGCCAGCAACGTCAATTTTCAGCGCTCCCGCGACGGCGGCAGGACCTTCCAGGGGCTCGGTGCGCCTCACGGCGACAGCCATGATTTCTGGATCGCCTCCAACAACAATCAGCGGATGATCGAGGCCAACGACGGCGGCGGAAACGTCTCCGTGGACGGGGGCCGAAGCTGGACCGATCAGGACTTCCCGACCGCGCAGTTCTATCACGTCGCCACCACCAGTCACTTCCCCTACCGGGTCTGCGGCGCCCAGCAGGACAACAGCACGGTCTGCCTGCCGAGCCGGCCGGTGTTCGGTGCCGACCTGCAGGACTTCTACGATGTGGGCGGCGGCGAGTCGGGCTATATCGCGATCCGTCCCGACAATCCCGACGTGGTCTTTGCCGGGAGCTATGGCGGGCTGCTCACCCGCAAGGACACCCGAACCGGCATCGAGCGGGACATCAACCCCTGGCCGCTCAACCCGATGGGGCACGACGCCAAGGACGCGAAGTACCGCTTCCAGTGGACCTTCCCGATCGTCATCTCCCCCCACGATCCCAACACGCTCTACATCGGATCGAGCGTGATCTTCAAGTCCACCGACGAGGGGTCGAGCTGGACGGCCATCTCCCCCGACCTGACCCGCCACGACCCCGCGACGCTGGGATCCTCGGGCGGCCCGCTCACCAAGGATCAAACCAGCGTCGAGTACTACGCCACCGTCTTCACGATCGCCGAATCGCCGCTGGAAAAGGGGGTCATCTGGGGCGGATCGGACGATGGCCTGGTGCACGTGACCCGGGACGGCGGCGCTACCTGGACCAATGTGACCCCGAAGGGGCTCCCCGAGTGGGCCCGCATGTCGATGATCGAAGCGTCGGCGCACGCGAAGGGCACCGCGTACCTGGCGGCCAATCGCTTCCAGCTGAACGACTATACACCTTACCTCTACAAGACCGCCGACTACGGCCAGACCTGGATGAAGATCACCGCCGGCATCGCCGCCAGCGAGTTTGCCCGCGTGATCCGTGAGGATCCGGTGAAGGCGGGGCTCCTCTACGCCGGCACCGAGCGCGGCGTCTGGGTCTCGTTCAATGACGGCACCAACTGGCAGCGTCTCCAGCGCAATCTCCCGCCCGTCCCGGTGCACGACCTTGCGGTGAAGGAAGGCGATCTGGTGGCCGCGACTCACGGCCGTGCCTTCTGGATCCTCGACGACCTGTCCGTGCTGCGGCAGTACCCCGCCGCCCTCACCGACCAGGACCTCCACGTCTTCAAGCCCCGCGATGCCTACCGCACCACGCTCGGCGGATTCTTCTTCGGCGGTGGTGGTGGCGGGGCGCCCGGCGGCCTGACCGGGTGGGATGGCGCGGTGATCAACTACTGGGTGAAGAAGGGCGGAGAGAAGGTGACCCTGGAATTCCTCGACGCAGGCGGGAAGGTGATTCGCCGCTTCTCCAGCGAACAGGATTCGGTGGCCCGCGCCGACTCGCTCAAAACCGCAGGCGAGAAAACTGCGCGGGATTCGCTGGCCCGGGGTCGAAGCGACAGCCTGGCCGCCCTCGGAGTGATGCCGGCCGCCATCCGCCCCGACACCACCGATACCCGGGTTCGGCCGGGCGGCTGGCGCTACACGCCGCCCCCGCGAATTCCCAACAAGGCGGGGATGAATCGCTACGCCTGGAATCTCCGCTCCGAAGACGCGATGGGCTTCACCGGCATGATTTTCTGGGCTGGCGGCACCGCGGGTCCGGTGATTCCCCCGGGCACCTACAGCGTGCGGCTCACCGCCGGCGACAAAACGGATACCCAGACCTTCAAGGTGCTGCGGGATCCCCGTGGCAACGCTACCCAGGCCGACCTCGATGCGCAGTATGCCTTCCTGGTCCAGGTCCGGGACAAGACCACCGAGGCCAATAACGCCGTCCGGACCATCCGGAACCTGAAGGCGCAGCTCGCCGCCCGCCGGGCGGCCGCAGGGACGCGCGGAGCGGCCCTCGAAAAGCTGGCCGGCCCGCTCGAGTCGCAGCTCTCGACGGTCGAAGAAGCCATCTATCAGGTCAAGAACCGGAGCGGCCAGGATCCGCTCAACTATCCGATCCGGCTCAACAATCAGATCGCGGCACTCGCCGGCGTGGCCGGTGGGGCCGAGGCCCGCCCTACCGCACAGTCGATCGAGGTGTTCCGGATTCTTTCGGCGGATCTCGACGCCCAGCTCAAGCGCCTCGCTGAGCTGCTCGGCGGCGGTCTCGCCGGCGTCAACGCCGAGTTGACGCGTCTGGGCCTGGAGAAGGTCACGCCCGGCACCGAGGAGCTCTCGGCGCCGTGAGATCCGTCCCCACCGTCCCCACCGTCCTCACCGTCCCCACGGTCCTCACCGTCCTCACCGTCCTCACCGCCGGGTGCGGCCCGGGGCGGGCCATAGCGCCGCCGGAAGAGGATCTGGCCTTCCCCTCCGATACGCTGGAAGCGGGCTGGGGCAATCTTCCGACGGCGGCCGCGCTGAGCGGCGGGCGCTGGGCGGTGGTGTCGAGTGACTGGGACGCCGCCGCAATCGCGGACTTCAACCGGAAGGCGGTCGTGCCGCTGGGCGGATCCGGCCAGAAGCCCTATCTCCACCCATCGGCGGTGTTCGCCTTCGGCGATACGGTCTACCTGTCCGATTGGGGAAAGCGCCGGGCTACCGTCTGGACCGCGGAGGGAAAGCTGGTCGACTCGATCCCGGCGCCGGATGCGCTGCGTGGTAGTGCGCCGAAGGCCCGCGATGGCGCGGGGCAGCTCTACTTCGAGGTAGCGCCCCTGCCGCGGCGGGACGGCAGCGGGAACCGTGACTCGGCGGCCGTAGTACGGGCCCCGAGGGCAATGACCCGGTTTGATACGCTGGCGCGGCTCGCGCCGCTCGACCTCAAGGAGATGCGTCCAGGACAGCCCAGCCAGCGGTTCGAGCGAATGATCTTCAGCGGGATCGACCTCTGGGGCGTGTGGCCCGACGGCACGGTCTGGATCGCGCGGCTGCTCCACAACCAGATCGACATCCGGGATCCTTCGGGAAGAGTTGTCCACGGCCCCGAGTTGCCGGATCCGGTGTACGAAGTAACCCAGGCCGATCGCAACCGTTTCCTCCTGGGTTTTCCGGCCGACGTGCGTCCCAGGGAAACTGATCTCCCCTGGGCGCTCATTCACACGCCGTTTGTCGCCGCATTCATGGCGCCCGACGGCATCTGGCTGGAAAAGAGCAAGCCGGCACTCGATTCGGTGCGCCGAATCCAGGTGCTCGACCGGCTGGGCAAACTGAAGCGGGTGCTCCGGCTCAAGG
>JAYUAL010000253.1:0-1785 GCA_043741355.1 Gemmatimonadales bacterium
GTTCGTCGAGACCTCGTTCAGCCTGCCGCACATTTTCAATTCGGACCGGCAATTCCGGCCCAATGTCACGGCGGACCGGGCGGACCAATTCGGCGCCTCGCTCACGCTCCGGGGCAACCAGCCAATCTCTCGCTCGCTCCAGTTGGGCGGCGAGGCGACGGTGGAGGCCGCCGGCGGCGACTATGCATTCGGCCGGGGGAGCGTCATCGTCCGTGCCATCGTCACGCCGAGCGGCCCGCTGGCGCTGGCGGTCGAGGCGGCGGCCGGCACCAGCACCGGATCGGTTCCGGTGCAGGGGCGGTTCTATCTTGGCGGCCCCGCGACGCTCCGGGGATACTCGGGGGCGGTCGCCGCGGGCCAGGCATACTGGCGCGGCCGTGTGGAAGTAGCAAATTCATTTCCCGGGTTCCGCCTTGCGCTATTCGGCGACCTCGGATGGGCCGGCAGCAGGTCGGCATTCCGAACCGGCAAACCGCTGCTGGGAAGCGGCGTGGGCGCCAGCATTCTCGATGGGCTGATCAGGCTCGATCTGGCCCGCGGTATGCGCGCGCCGAAGGGCTGGCGGTTCGATCTTTACTTCGATGGAAGGCTGTAGGAGCGTTGTCCGGAATCCGAGCGTGTCGGATGGAACTCCTGATGGTACGAGGAGTAACCCGTGTACCTGGTCCAGATCCTTCTTCCGGTGCAGGACCGGACCGGAAAACCGTTCGACCGAACCCTGTATAACGACCTCGCGAGAGACCTCACCGGCCGCTTCGGCGGCCTTACCGCGTATACCCAGGCGCCCGCGACGGGATTCTGGGAGGAGGGACTCGGCCGCTCGGTGAGGGAGCCGGTGGTGATCTATGAAGTGATCGTGGAAGTCCTGGAACGCCCCTGGTGGAGGGCGCTATGCGAGCGGCTGGAGCTTCAGTTCGATCAGGATGAGCTGGTGATCCGGGCCCACCGGTTCAGCAGGCTCTAAAGGCGCGGAACGGGGAGCGGCAGGCGCCTACCCGATCGCGGTCGGATCGGTGCGGTCGAACATCGAGCCGAGCGCGGCCACCATCAGGGCCACCTCCACCCCCAACACCCCGACGCCCACCGCGCCCGCCAGGCCAAGCCCCATTCCGCCCAGCGCGGTATGGAGCAGGGCGTACACCACGACACCAGACAGCACCGGCAAGATCAGCGAGATCATCACCACGAAGAACGAGCCGATGGTCACCACCATGGTCTGGCCGATAGCCTCGACGCCGCCCGAATCGGGGCCGAGACGGACCCATCCCGGGAAGAGCAGCGCGAAGGCGTTTTGAATGCCGACGCTCGCAGCGTTGACGGTGAGCAGGGCGACGGGAGCCAGAAGCCCCAAGGCCGCGGTGGTCGCGGTGCCCCAGGTGGCGCGGTACGACGCCGGCAGACTGACGTACGCCAGGCCCAGCATCGCGAGCTGGAACAGGGTCAGCACGATCGTGGGCGAGGCCAGCTCCGCGAAGACCACGGTGGCGCCGGTGAGCGGATAGGTCTTGATCGACGCGAGACTCAGCAGGTCCTGGCGCAGGTCGTTGCGGACCGCACGGGGGCCCAGGAGAAGAGCCATCGCCGCGAGCGTGACGAAAGGAATCGAGGCGCCCGGGCCGGCACCGCGCTCGTCGCCCGCCGTCATGGCGTAGGACACTCCGATCATCAACACGACGATCACCAGCGCCGTGCGGAGCATGCCGGTCCGCATGAGGGCCACGGTGTTCTTCCAGACAATCGCCCCCGCCGGCCGGCCCAGCGGGGCCAGAGGCAACCAGCTCCGGA
>JAYUAL010000254.1:0-4430 GCA_043741355.1 Gemmatimonadales bacterium
TGGGTCAGCGGCTGCGCCACCGGCGGCTTGTCTCCCGATTTGACCCTGATTCTCGATGTCCCCCCCGAGGTCGGACTCGCGAGGCAGGTCGCCTCGGGCAAGAGCCGCGACCGCCTCGACCGCGAGTCGCTCGACTTTCACCGGCGGGTCACCGCGCGCTACCGGGCCGAGCACCGTCCCGGTGTGGTGCACCTCGATGCCACGCTTCCCCCGACGGCGCTCGCCGAGGAAGCCTGGAGCGCCGTGCTGGCCGCCCGCCCCGGGATCGCCGCCGCGGGCGCGCGGTAGGAGCCTCCATGCGCGCCCGATGGTTTCTCGTGGTGGGAATTGCCGCCGGCGCGCTCGGGGCGCTCGCGTGGGTTCTGGGCAGGAACCGGCCGGAGGCGTCAGCCGACTCTTCCCCCGTCGTCGGCACCGCGCTGTTCGAAACCGTGTTGTCGCATGTCCGATCCTTCGCCGTCGACTCGCTGAGCGATCAGGAGCTCTATCGCCGCGCGGCGGCGGGCGTGATCGAGGAACTGGACGATCCGTATGCCGTGCTGCTCCTGCCGGGCCGCGAGCCGCCTCCGCCCGCCGACGAGCCGGCTCCGCAAGGGCTCTATCTCGCCCGGCGCGACGGCCTCGTGATCGTCGTAGCCACGGTTCCCGGCTCGCCGGGCGAGTTGGCCGGAGTGAAAAGCGGTGATTTCCTGGTCGGAGTGGACACGATCCCGGCAGACGGCAACCGCCTCGACCAGGCGATCCGGATGCTGGATGGGCCGCTTGGAACCAAGGTGACCCTGCGGTTGCGCCGCCCCGGGAATCGCGCGCTGCAGACCATTGAAATCGTCCGGAGCCGGATGCCGCGCGCCGGCGCCGTCGGCACGGGCTCGCTCCCTGGCGGGGTGGGCCATCTCGTGGTCCGTGCCTTTCCCCGGGGCATTGGGGACAGCATCCGGCTCGGGGTGGAGACGTTGCGGACCGGCGGCGCCCGCTCCCTGGTGCTCGACCTGCGGGGCGCGGTTGGCGGCGACCTGGCCCAAGGGCTCTCGATCGCGGATCTCTTCCTCGACTCCGGGGTGACCCTGGCGCGTAGCAGGAGCCGGAAGCCAGCCGATTCGGTGCGCTACCGCGACTCCACTGCTTCACCGTTCGACTCGCTTCCCATCGCGGTCCTGGTTGATGAGGGGACCGCGGGAGCCGCAGAGTTGGTGGCGGGCGCCCTGCAGGATCACGACCGGGCGGCGGTCCTGGGTTCGATCACTTTCGGGCGCGGGGTGACCCAGAGCACGTTTCCGCTGGGCGGCGGCGGCTCGCTCCGACTCACCACCGCCCTGTGGCTCACACCGCGCGGGCGGCAAATTCAGCGCCCGCCCCGCCCCGCCGACGGCGACTCGGTGCCGAGACCCAGGCTCAAGAGCGACGGTGGACGCTCGCTCCTGGGCGGCGGCGGCATCGTCCCCGACCGGGTGATCTCTCCCGCGGGGACCGGCGATTCCGTGCTGGCTCTGGCCCGCAGCATTCTGGTTCGAGGTGGGTCGACCCGCGCGGTCCTCGCGCTGGTAACCTCACGCTGACCCGTCTTAACGCAGGAGGCGTATGAAGATCTTCACGCTGGTCCTGGTCGCTACCTTCGCCGCCATTCCTCTCGCAGCCCAGCGAACCCGCGCGATCGTCGTGGTCCCGGGGCAGATCACCACCGTGGTCACCGACACCATGGGCACCCTGTACGACGTCCCGTTTTCTCCGGCACGAACCTACGCGGCGGTGCTCAGTGCCTTCACCGACCTGAAGATTCCCGCGGAAGTCCGGGACTCGGGGGCCGGCCGGGTGGAGAGCAACGTCTTCTACCGGCGGGGAGATCTCGCCGGCAGACAGATCTCGACCTACTTGAGCTGCGGCGAGGGCATCACCGGTCCATACGCCGACAACTACCGTGTGTATATGGTGGCCATGGTGACCGTGGCTCCGAAGGGGGACCACGGCTCGACGATTCGCACGATTTTTCTGGCCGGGGCGGTGGCGGTGGCGGAGGGGGCACGGCAGCCGATGGCCTGTGAGAGCACCGGCCGGCTGGAGATTCGCCTGCACAAACTGGTCGCGCTGAAAGCGGCGGGGCTGTAGCCGGCGCTACTGGTCCACGATCCGGACTCCTCGGGGCACCTTGAATTCGAAGATCTCCGGCGCAATGAGTGCGTTGGTCCGAATCTTCGAGAGGGTCAGGATGCGCCGCGTTCCGGGCGCTTCGTCCAGCTCGATGCGGCGGGGCAGCGCGTCGTCCTGATCCAGCCAGAGCACCGCGCGCGAGAAATTCAGGTTGGTTCCCCTTGGAACGATCGCCACCACCGACACCCGGCGGCCCCCCACCGTATCGGCGCGGAGCCATGTCGTCTCGTAGCGATCACTGGGGCGGTCCAGGACCCGGGCCAGCAGGTTCTGGCCGTAGACCGGGTCGCTTTCCGCGGCCATGCGAATGACCTGGCGCGGGGCGGTGCTGGGGGTATAGAACCACGAATACCGCCCGTCGATGACGATGGCCTCCTCGGGCGGGTCGGTAAAGCGCATCGCGAAATTGTGCTGACCAGCCTGGTATAGCCGCCCCGCGCTGGCGAGGGTGTCGCCGAGCCGCGCGTCTTCGATGACTTGGATGAAATCGGCCTGCAGCGAGGTGAGGTTGCGGTACGCGCTACCGGCCCGGCGGACGATTACGAGTGGATCCTGGGCGTACCCGACGCCAGGAAGTAACGACCCAAGGACGCCAAGGCCCACCGCAGTCGCGAACACCCTGCGCAGTGCCGAAACCGCTTGGTCCGGCCTCATGGAATCCGGCGCCCGATCGCCGTGGCTATTCCCTCGAGCTCGCGCATCAACAGCGCAAATTGCTCGGGATACAGGCTCTGGGCACCATCAGAGAGCGCTTCATCGGGGTGCACGTGCACCTCGACCAGCAGGCCGTCTGCTCCGGCGGCCACGGCGGCCCGGGCCATCGCCGGGACCATGGCGCGTTTCCCGGTGCCGTGGCTGGGATCGGCCACGATGGGCAGGTGGGAGAGTGATTTCACGGCCGGGATGGCGTTCAAGTCGAAGACATTCTTGGTGGAGGAATCCGATCCACGAATACCGCGTTCGCAGAGGATGACGTTGGGATTCCCTTCCGACAACACATACTCCGCGGACAATAACCAATCGGTGAGGCCGGCCGACGGACCGCGTTTGAGCAACACCGGCTTGCCGGACCGTCCGGCGCGTTTGAGGAGGGCGTAGTTCTGCATGTTGCGGGCGCCGATCTGCACCACGTCCGCCACCGCGGCGACCTGCTCCAGCCCTTCCTCGTCCATCGCCTCGGTCACGATGAGCAGTCCGGTTTCCTTGCGCACCGCCGCGAGCAGCGCCAGTCCCGTCGCGCCCATCCCCTGGAACGCATAGGGCGAGGTTCGGGGCTTGAATGCGCCGGCCCGAAGCGCGTGGGCGCCGGCGGCCCGGACCGCGCGCGCAGTCGCGAAGATCTGGGTTTCGCTCTCCACCGAGCAGGGCCCCGCGATGACGAGCAGATCGTCCCCGCCCACCGAGAGTCCGCCGGGGAGCTGCACCACGCTCGGCTCGGACCGCCACTCGCGCGCCACCATCCGGTAGGGGCGGCTGATGTGCACCACCTCCTCCACTCCCGGCAGCGCCGCAAAGCGGGCGCCATCCAGCCGGCCATCGTTGCCGACCACGGCCACGGCGGGGCGCTGGCTGCCCTCGATCGGTTGGGCCTGGTATCCCAGGGATTCGATGAGGGAAACGACCCGGCCCCGATCCGCGGCGGAGGCGTCGCTGCGAAGGATGATGAGCAACCTATTCCCTGCTCCCTGCTCCCTGCTTTTCCGCCAGGCGCACCCCCACGATCGTGGAAACGCCCGGCTCCTGCATCGTGACGCCATACACCGCGTCGGCCGATTGCATGGTCCGGGGATTGTGGGTGATCACCAGGAACTGGGTGCTCTTCTTGAACTCGTCGAGCAGGTTGGTGAATCGGCCCACGTTGGCGTCGTCGAGGGGGGCGTCCACTTCGTCCATGAGGCAGAAGGGGCTGGGTTTCGACAGATAGATGCTGAACAGCAGGGAGACCGCCACCAGGGTTCGCTCCCCTGAGGAGAGCAGGTGAATCCGCTGGGTGCGCTTGCCGCGGGGCGCGGCATGGATGTCGATCTCGCTCTCCAGAGGGTCATCGGGGCTGGTGAGCTTGAGCTCGCATTCGCCGCCGCCGAAGAGGGTCTGGAAGACGTGCTTGAAGTTGTCCTGTACAGCCGTGAAGGTCTCCTGGAACATGAGTCGCGCGGTGCCGTCGATTTCCCGGATGGCCTGGAGCAGCGATGACCGGGCCGCCACCAGGTCATCGCGCTGGGAGGTGAGGAATTCGAGGCGTTTGGACTCCTCGGCGTGCTCCTCGACGGCCAGCGGGTTGACGA
>JAYUAL010000255.1:0-4415 GCA_043741355.1 Gemmatimonadales bacterium
GTGACGCCTTACCTGTATCTCTACCTCCGCTCGGCGCAGCATCCGATGCTGAACGAGGCGGGGCCGGAAACCTGGAAGGCGCTCACCGCGGTGATTCGCCGTGAGCAGTACGAGCTCCGCACGCCCTGGGACGATCCGACGATCCGTCACGGGATCGGCAACCCGGGGCGCAGCCTGACTATCATCGGCCTTCAGCTCGCCAATTATCTCCAGTACTTCGACTGGCAGTGGGCCAAGGCCGTTCCCGGCTCGATCCCGTTCCCGGGCGGCGGCATCCCGTTTCGCTCGCTGTTCACGCTGCTGTTCTTCGGGCTGGGACTCCGCGGCATGTACGCGCAGTGGCGCAGCGATCGGAGCGGCGGCTGGCTGCTGGGGACCTTGTGGCTGACCACCGGATTCGGCCTCGTGGCCTATATGAATTTCAAGCCGGGATTCAGCCTCGGCTACGATCAGTTCCCCGGCATCGAGCAGCACGAGGTCCGCGATCGCGATTATTTCTTCGTGGTCAGCTTCGTGATTTGGGGCCTCTGGGCCGGGCTCGGGCTGCTGACGCTGGTCAGCGAGTGGGGCCGGAGGCTCTGGGGCGTCCGGAACGCCGAGCCCCGAGCGCGTCCGATGGTCCGGCAGCTCCTGCCGTTGTCGATTTTTCTCGTCGCGCTGGTTCCGTTCGCCCTCAATTTCCGCCAGGCGGACCGGCAGCACGGGCCGGACGCCCGGCTTCCGGGAGACTTCGCCTACGATCTGCTGAATTCGGTGCCGCCCTACGGCATCCTGTTCACCTACGGAGACAACGACACCTTCCCGCTCTGGTGGGCCCAGGAGGTCGAAGGGATCCGCCAGGACGTCACGGTCGTCTGCCTCGCCCTGGCGGAGACCGACTGGTACATGCGCCAGTTGCGGGACAATCCCATCCGGCCATTCGAAGAGGAACGGGCGCCGGCCCTCTGGAAGGGTCTGCATCCGATCGCTCCCACCTGGCCCCTGCACACGATGAGCGACCAGGAAATCGCCGTGGCGGTACCCCAAGTCATCGAAAAGGCGGTAACGCTCAAGATCGGCTCCTACGCGACCACCATCGATTCCAATACCGTGCTGTACGGGAAGGATTTTCTGGTGCTGCGGGTGATTCAGCAGAATTTCGGCCGCCGGCCCATCGCCTGGGGGCTGACGGCGACGGGAAACGCATTCGGTCTCGACCGGTTCCTGGTGCAACGCGGGCTGGCCATCACGATGGAACCCTTCCCAGTGGATTCGACCATGCCGGGATACGACTATCGCCGGCTGATGGGTGCCCCGCTCGACATTGCCGCCACCGACAAGCTGATGATGGAGACCTACCGCTATGCCGGGCTGCTCACGGCCCCCAAGCGCGACCTCGAGAGCACGGCTGGCGGCATCGCGAGCACCCTGGGACTGCCGTTCACCCAGCTCGCCTTCGCCATGGAAGATCGGGCCGATACCGTCCGCATGCTCCGCTACCTGGAGCGGTCGGCCCTCCTCTCGACCAATCCCGCCGTCCAGGCGGCGCTGAACCAGGCGCGAAAAAAGCTCCCTTCTACAAAGCGGTAACTCCCATTAAATTCTAGGGTTATGGATTTCCCGGGGCTTGCGCCGCGGCTGGCGTCTGTCCGTGACCGGATCCTGCTGCATCAGGCTCGCGGCGGGTGGACCCATTCGGTCCGCATCGTGGCGGTAACCAAAACCCACGGCCCCGAGGCGGTACGCGCCGCGCTGGCCGCCGGACTCGAAGACGTGGGCGAAAACCGGGTCCAGGAGGCCCTGACCAAACAGCACCAGCTGGACGGCGTTCCGGTACGCTGGCACCTCATCGGGTCGCTGCAACGAAACAAGGCCCGGCATGTGGTGGGCCGGTTCGCCCTGATCCACTCGGTAGATCGGGACGACCTGGCCACCGAGCTCGACCGCCGGGTTCCGGAGGGAAGCCGCCAGCCGGTGCTGGTGGAGGTGAATTGCTCCGGGGAGCCGCAGAAGAGCGGAACGGCGCCGGAAGGCCTGGCAGCGTTGCTGGATCGGATCGGGGCGCTCCCGCGGCTCGAGCTTCAGGGGTTGATGACGATGGCTGCGCTGAGCGACGACGAGCGGGTTCAGCGTGGCGCATTCGCCCGGCTCCGCGAGCTCCGCGAGCGGATGCAGGCTGAGGGACATCGGCTGCCCGAGCTCTCGATGGGGATGTCGGGGGATTTTCCGGCGGCGGTTGAGGAGGGCACGACGATGATACGCCTGGGAACCTTGCTCTTCGGAGAACGCCAATGACCGACGACGCGTTCCACCTTACTTCGCACGATGTGCGCGCGCAGGAATTCCAGCGCGTGATGCGCGGGTACGACCCGACGCAGGTGGAAGAGTTCAAGCAGCGCATGGCTGAGGAAATCGACCGCCTGGTCCGCGACCGGGTCCAGCTGGACGAGCGGATCAAGGGCATGAGCGAGCAGCTCAAGTCCTACCGGGACCGCGACCGCGCCATGAACGATGCGCTGGTCTCGGCCCAGCAGCTCCGCACCGAAACCCAGACCCAGGTCGAGCGGGAGCGCGAGGTGGCGCTGCGCGAGGCCCGGGCCCAGGCGGACCAGATGCTGCTCGAAGCGCGCACCGAAGTCGATCGGCTCCTCCAGCAGGCCCGCAACGAGGAGCAGCGCCTCACCCACGGCAACGAGCTGGCCCGCCGCCAATTCCAGGGCTATCTGCAGAGCTACCGCCAGCTGCTCGAGCGGCAGATCTCCGAGCTCGCGGTACTCGGCGGCGACACCGACGATGCGGCCGCGGCGGATGACCTTCAGCGGGCCTATCGCCGCCAGGCATGACCGCGTCCGCAGCGCGCTTCCCCCCCTGGCCCGACCGGGGTGCCGACGCCATGGAGCGGGAGCTGCTCGCGCGCTGGAAGGCGGAGGATCTGTTCCACCGGGTCCAGGAGGCCCGGAAGGACGGCAAGCCCTTCGTCTTCTATGAGGGCCCGCCCACCGCCAACGGCCGGCCCGGGATTCACCATGTCTTTTCCCGCACTATCAAGGATCTGTTTCCCCGGTTCAGGGTGATGCAGGGCCACTCGGTCACCCGCATCGCCGGGTGGGACACTCACGGACTGCCGGTCGAGATCGAGGTCGAGAAGAAGCTGGCCCTCAAGGGCAAGAAGGACATCGAGGCCTACGGCATTGCCGAGTTCAACCGGCTCTGCCGGGAGAGCGTCTTCACCTACGTGAAGGACTGGCAGGAGCTCTCCGACCGGATCGGGTACTGGCTCGACTACGATCATCCCTACATCACGTGTACCCCCCAGTACATCGAATCGGTCTGGTGGCTGCTGAAGCAGCTCCATACCAAGGGCCTGCTGGTTCGGGGCCACCGGGTGCTGCCCTACTGCCCCCGATGTGGCACGGTGCTCTCGAGCCACGAGCTGGCCCTGGGCTATGAAGAGGTTGCCGACAAGTCGATCTATGTCGCCTTTCCGCTCACCGACGGCAGCGGGCGCGAGCTGGTGGTGTGGACGACGACGCCCTGGACGCTGCCGTCGAACGTTGCGGTGGCGGTAGCACCGGATCTGGAATACGGGACGTTCGAGCTTCGGGGCAAGGACGCCAAGACGCATGGACGCAAGGTGATCCTGGCGCTGGCCCGTGCCGAGGCCTTGGCCGAGATCATGGAGGCCGAGCTGACGCTCATCGGGGGGCCGTTCCCCGGGAAGGCGCTGGAGGGCCTTCGCTACACCCGTCCGCTCGACGTGGTGCCGCTTCCGCCGGACCGGAAGCACTCGGTCGTGGTGGCGGGGAGCTTCGTCACCGCCACCGACGGCTCCGGCATCGTCCACCTGGCCCCGGCCTTCGGGGCGGACGACTACGAGGCCGCCCAGACCCATGACCTCGCGCTGCTGCGGCCGGTGGCCGCCGACGGCACGTTCTCCGGCACCACCTGGCCCGAGCTCGAGGGCAAGCTGGTGACGGCGGACGAAACCAACGAGCTGATCATCCGCCGGCTCAAGGCCGATGGATGTCACCTCCGTACCCGGCAGTACGTACACGAGTATCCGCATTGCTGGCGGTGCAGGAGCAAACTCATCTACTACGCGCGCGACTCCTGGTTCGTGCGCACCCGCGCCATCAAGGCCCGGCTGGTCGAGCTGAACGCGGGCATCGACTGGCATCCTCCCGAGGTGGGCTCCGGCCGTTTCGGGGACTGGCTCAGCAACAATGTGGACTGGGCGCTTTCGCGCGACCGGTACTGGGGCACGCCCCTGCCGGTGTGGGTGTCCGACCGCGATCCCGGAGTCGTCGAGGTAATCGGCAGCTATGAGGAACTGTCGGCCCGGCTGGGCCGGCCGCTGCCGGCGGACTTCGATCCCCACAAGCCGGGAGTTGATCAGCTCACCTGGCCCGCGCCGGGCGGCGGTACCATGCGCCGGG
>JAYUAL010000256.1:0-1776 GCA_043741355.1 Gemmatimonadales bacterium
CCCAGTTGCCCGACTGGCGGCCGGGGAGGTTCATCCGCGCCTCGCTGCCTAGCCCCAGGATGTCCTGGATCGGGATGAGGGCGGTGTTCGCCACCGAGGCCAGCGCGGCGCGAATCAGGGTCCAGTGCATCTCGCGGCCATCGGTGTTCAGGTAGCGCATGGCATGGTCACGCTCCTGGGTCACCTCCTCGTCGCTGCGGGTCGAGTCTCCCTCGCCCGTCGAGGTCCACCACCCGACGGTGGTGTCGTTGTCGTGGGTTCCGGTGTACACCACCCGTTCGCGCGGGTAGGTGTGGGGCAGGAAGGTGTTGGCCTGGCCGTCGGTCCCGAAGGCGAACTGCAGGATGCTCATTCCGGGATAGTCGAACCGTTCCCGGAGCGCCTCGACCGCCGGCGTGATGACGCCGAGGTTTTCCGCCACGATGGGAAGCGGACCCAGCGCGTCGGTGATGGCGGTGAGCAGGTCCGCGCCGGGCGCCTTGGTCCAGCGGCCGTTCACCGCGGTGGTGTCGGCGCCGGGCACCTCCCAGTAGGCCTCGAAGCCGCGGAAGTGGTCGATGCGGACCAGGTCGAACAGCTCGAACGCGGCCCGCATCCGGCGGATCCACCAGTCGTACCGCTGGGCCCGCATGGCGTCCCAGTCGTAGATGGGATTGCCCCAGAGCTGCCCG
Organism: Gemmatimonadales bacterium; assembly: GCA_043741355.1. GTDB lineage: Bacteria > Gemmatimonadota > Gemmatimonadetes > Gemmatimonadales > GWC2-71-9 > JABFSM01. The sequence continues at coordinate 672 of JAYUAL010000256.1, forward strand.
GTGGCGCTGAAATAGTCCGGGGGCACGCCGGCCTGCACCAGGAGGCGCCCGCCCTGGTCCAGCTTGAACAGCCCGGGATGGGACCAGACGTCCGCCGAGTCGTGCGCCACGTAGATGGGGAGATCGCCCATGAGCTGGATGCCGCGCTCGGAGCTCGCCTGCTTGAGCGATTGGAACTGGGTGAAGAAGAGCCACTGTTCCCGACGGTAGTGCTCCACCGAGGCTTCGATCCGGGTCCTCCAGTCGTCGAGCGCGGCGGGATCGCGCTGCGCGGCCCCGGGATCCCAGTCGGTCCACGCGACGCCGCCGTGAGCGTTCTTGAGGGCCATGAACAGCGCGTAGTCCTCGAGCCACCAGCCCTGTTGGGCGACGAAGGTGCGGTAGCGGTCGTCCGGCTCGAGCAGCGCGGTGGCATGGCGGAGCAGCGCGTGCTTGTGGGGAATGACCCGCTCGAACGCGACCGTATGCTCGGAGAAACCCTCGGGCGCGCCGGGCACATGGATGAGCAACGGATTGCCCGCGAATGCCGAGAAGCACTGATAGGGCGAATTACCGTAACCGGTGGGCCCCATGGGCAGCACCTGCCAGATGCTGAGCCCCGACGCAGCGAGAAAATCGAGAAACCGGTGGGCTTCGGGGCCGATCTCGCCGATGCCATTCGGGCCCGGCAGGGAGGTGGGGTGGAGCAGGACGCCGGCGGAACGCGGGAAGCTCATGTCGAAGCGTGGTATGTTAGTGCCGGTACGCCGGTTCCGCCACTCGGGCGGTGCGGCCTCGGGCCTTCGTTGGCTCCCCCTCATCCATAACGTGCAGACTTGACGGCTTGCCTTCGGAGCGGCATAATAGGTGTTGTCACAGCATCCGGCAATCTCAAACTTCGCGGAGCACGCACGTGCCCGCTCCATCCCTTCCTCCCGTGCCATCGTCGGCCGAGCATTCGCGTTGCTTTCCCTCCGCACAAAGAGGACGTGTATGAAAATGCGTCGGTATTTCCTTGGTGCACTCCTCACCGTGCTTGGGATGGCGCCGCTCCGCGCGGAAGCACAGACCGGCACCATCCGCGGACGGGTCACCAATGACGTCTCGGGGCTACCCCTCTCGGGCG
>JAYUAL010000257.1:0-4404 GCA_043741355.1 Gemmatimonadales bacterium
CCCTTCTCTTCCAGCAGCGCGACGGCCAACGCATCCCCGAGCGCCAGCGCGACGGTCGTGCTCGCGGTGGGGGCCAGGTCGTGCGGGCAGGCCTCTTCGCCCACACCGGCATCCAGCACCACGGTGGCAGCGCGTGCCAGGGTCGAGTCGAGGCCGCCGGTCATTGCGATGATCGGAGTCGAGAGCCGCGCGAACTCGGAGAGCAGCGCCACCAGCTCCTCGGTCTCCCCGCTCTTGCTGAGCACGATCGCCACATCGCGCGAGCCGACCAGTCCCAGGTCACCGTGCAGGCTGTCCACCGGGTGCAGCCACATCGCCGGCGTGCCGGTGGACGTGAGCGTCGCCGCGATCTTGCGCGCGATCAGTCCGGACTTGCCCAAGCCGGTCACGATCACCCGGCCGGTGCTGTCCCGGAGCAGCTCGACAGCCCGGGCAAAACCGGGGCCGAGCGCCCTCTCCGCCGATCCGAGGGCCTCCGCCTCCAGGCGGAGGACCCGGCGTCCCGCGGCGATCAATCGGTCGTCGCTCACGGCACGGTTTCTCCCCGCTCTCGCAGATAGCGCCCCACCGCTTCGTCCCATTCCCCGCGGGCCCGAAGCAGCTCTTCCACGACCTCGCGAACCGCTCCATGGCCGCCGGGCGCCCGGGTGACCCATCCGCACATCGCCTTGGCCTCGGGGCAGCCATTGGCGACGGTGATCGCGAGCCCCGCCCGCTTGAGCAACGGCAGGTCGGCCAGGTCGTCTCCGACGAAGGCGAGTTCGGCCCAGGTCAAACCCTTCGTCTCCAGCAGGGACTCCACCGCCGCCAGCTTGTAGGCGCCGCTTACCTGAATCAGGGTGTCGATTCGGAGCTCCCTGGCGCGAAGCGCGGTGGCTTCCGAAGGCCGTCCGCTCACCCACGCAACCTGGAGCCCGGTATGGCGCAGAATGACGAGGCCCAAGCCATCCGAGATGTCGAACCGCTTGAACTCGACCCTCCGATCCTCGATTGGGCCGATCCAGATTCCGTTGTCCGTGAGCACACCGTCCACGTCGAGCCCGAGCAATTTGACACCGCGGGCCCGCTCCGGCGTGATCATGCCGACTCGCGCGCCGCGCGCCAGACCCGGAGAGTCCGCACCAGGAGCGGCTCGAGCTGGTCCAGCGGCCACTGGGTATCCGCGTCGCTCGGCGCGTGGGCCGGGTCGGGGTGGGTCTCCAGGAAGAAGCCGTCCACCCCGGCCGCCGCGGCCGCCGCGAGCAGCGTCGGGATGTGCCGGCGCACCCCGCCGCTGGATCCGTCCGCGCCCTGGCCGGGTTGCTGCACCGAGTGCGTCGCGTCGAAGATCACCGGCGCCCCGGTGGCTTCCCGCAGGCGGTCCACGGCGCGGAAGTCCACCACCAGGTCTCCGTAGCCGAAAAAGGTACCCCGCTCGGTGACCGCGACCTCGGTGGCCCCCCCCTCACGCACCTTTTCGAGCGCCCCGCGCATTCCTTCCGGCTGCATCCACTGGCCTTTCTTCACGTTCACGGGCCGTCCGGTGCGGCCGCACGCCAGCAGCAGATCGGTTTGGCGGCACAGAAACGCGGGCACCTGCAGCACGTCGGCCACCTGAGCGACCGCGACGGCCTGTCCCGCTTCGTGCACGTCGGTGAGCACCGGCAAGCCCGACTCGCTTCGTACCCTGGCCAGAATCTCGAGGCCCCGTTCCAGACCCGGGCCCCGCGCGCCCCCGAGGCGTGAGCGATTGGCCTTGTCGTAGCTGGCCTTGAAGCACACCCTGAGCCCGAGTCGCTGACCGATCTGGGCCAGCCGTTCCGCGACCCGCGGCACCAGGTCTCCCTCTTCCACCACGCAGGGCCCGGCCAGGAGGAATGGCGCGGGGGCAAAGCGCCAGGTGCTCACTTCGACGATTCGATCAGCTCCTGGACCGCCCTGGTCCGGCCCGCCGCCTGGTCGGCATGCTGCCGTGCCGCTCCGATGAACGAGGAGAAGAGCGGATGGGGACGCGTCGGGCGCGACTTGAGCTCGGGGTGAAATTGGCAGCCGAGATACCAGGGATGGCGGGGCAGCTCGATGATCTCGACCAGGCCGCCGTCGGGAGACAGCCCCGAGAAGCGCAGGCCGTGCTCCGCCAGCAGCTCGCGGTAGTCGTTGCTTACCTCCCAGCGGTGCCGGTGCCGCTCTGAGATCTCGGTGCCGCCATAGGCCCTTGCCGCAAGGCTTCCGGCGGGCAGTCGGGCCGGATAGGCCCCGAGTCGCATGGTCCCGCCCAGCTCGGAGACGTCGCGCTGGGATTCCAGGAGCGAGATGACCGGGCTCGCGCACTCCGGGTCGAACTCGGTGCTGTTGGTGCCTTCGAGGTTGCAGACGTTGCGGGCAAACTCGATGATGGCGATTTGCAGCCCGAGACAGATGCCGAAGAACGGCAGGCCGGTTTCCCGCGCGTAGCGTACTGCCTCAACCATGCCATCGATCCCGCGCACGCCGAATCCACCGGGCACGAGGAGCCCGTGCAAGCCGTCGAGCATCTTCGTGGCGGTGGCCTGGTCGGCAAAGTGGTCACTGCTCAGCCACTCGATGTCCACACCTACGTCGTTGGGAATCCCGCCGTGGAGCAGCGCCTCCTGCACCGACTTGTACGCGTCGTGCAGGTCGGTGTACTTCCCCACCACCGCAATGCGCACCCGGTCGGTGGGCCGGAGAATCTTCTCCGACATCGCCCGCCAGGCGGTGAGGTCGGGCTCCTTGGTGACCAGGTTCAGCCGCTCGCAGACCACCCGGTCGAATCCCTGCTCCTGGAACCGAAGGGGAATCTCGTAAATCGATTTCACGTCGGGGCTCTCGATCACGCAGCCGAAGTCGACATTGCAGAACAGCGCAATCTTGCGCTTGATATCGGCGGAGAGAGAGTGATCGCTTCGGCAAACCAGCATGTCCGGCTGGATTCCGATTTCCATCAGCTCCCGGACCGAATGCTGGGTCGGCTTGGTCTTGAGTTCGCCCGCCGCGGCGATGAATGGCACCAGGGTCAGGTGAACGAAGATCGCGTTTTCCCGCCCGACCTCCTGGCGGAACTGTCGGATGGCTTCGAGGAACGGGAGCGATTCGATGTCGCCCACCGTGCCGCCGATCTCGATGATCACCACGTCGTGGTCGGGCGCGGAGCGCCGGATGGCATGCTTGATCTCGTCGGTGATGTGGGGGATGACCTGCACCGTGGAGCCCAGGTATCCGCCGCGCCGCTCCTTGCTGATCACATTCTGGTACACCCGTCCGGTGGTGACGTTGTTCTCCTGGGAAAGCGCCCGATCGATGAACCGCTCGTAGTGGCCCAGGTCCAGGTCGGTTTCGGCGCCGTCGTCGGTCACGAATACTTCGCCGTGCTGGAACGGTGACATTGTCCCCGGGTCGACGTTGATGTAGGGATCGAATTTCAGCATGGTCACGGAAAGCCCGCGCTCGACCAGCAAGCGTCCCAGCGACGCGGCCGCGATGCCCTTGCCGAGCGACGAGACCACCCCGCCCGTGACAAAGATGAACTTCGTGTTTCCCGTCGTCGCCGTCATGTCGATACCCCTTGGGTTTCCTGCCAGTGAGCCTCGGCGCGCTCGAGATCCTCCTGAGTATCGATGCCCGGGAGCACCGGACCGTCCAGGAGGGCAATTCCAAAGGTGATGCCGTGCTGCAAGGCCCGAAGCTGTTCCAGCCGCTCCGCGTTCTCGAGGGGTGTGGGTGCCAGCGACACCCACCGCATCAGCGTGGCGCGGCGGCAGGCGTAGACGCCGAGATGCTGCCAGTAGAGACCCCGGTCGATCCCGTCGGGGTCCCGGATGAAAGGGATCGCGGCGCGGGAGAAGTAAAGCGCTCTGCCCGCGGCATCCACGACGACCTTGACCCGCGCCGGATCGGCAGCAGATGCAGCCGGAAGCGGCGCCGCCGCAGAACCGACGTCGTCTCCACCTCGAACCCTTGCGATCGCGCCGATTACCGCCTCGCGGGGGACGAATGGCTCATCCCCTTGCACGTTCACGATGAGATCGAAGCCCGCAAATTCGGTCAGGCCCGCCACCTCGGCCACCCGCTCGGTACCGGTTTCATGGGCGCCGGAGGTGAGCACCGCGCGGAAGCCGGCCTGTTCGACGACCTGCAGAATTTTCGGGGAGTCCGTGGCGACGAGCAGCGCGTCCATGCATCCAAAGGCGCCGACTCGCCCCGCCACCCGAACCACGAGGGGTACTCCGCCCAACGGCTGCAGGGGCTTGCTGGGCAGCCGCGTCGAACCCAGGCGAGCCGGGATGACGCCGAGGACGGGCATAGCCCAAGGTAAAAGCGCGGCCGACCCAAGTCAAAAGTCGTGCCGCGCGCTTGACAACACTCTAAGGATCGTTTTCGCAAGGGCTTAGAAGGAGCAGCCCGGTG
>JAYUAL010000258.1:0-1771 GCA_043741355.1 Gemmatimonadales bacterium
GTGGCGTCGTTCGGCGGCGTCATAGCCTGCAACACGGTGGTGGACCGCGAAATGGCGGAGTCGCTGCGCGATCTCTTCGTCGAGGTGATCGTCGCGCCGTCGATTCCCGAAGACGCCCTCGCGGTCTTTGCCGAAAAGAAAAACCTCCGGGTGGTGGAGCTTCCCATCGGAACCCCGGCGGGATCGCTCGACTGGAAAAGCGTGCGCGGCGGGTTTCTGGTGCAGGACCGCTTCACCTTCGACCCCTCGGAAGAAGGCTGGAAGGTGGTCACCACCCGAGGGCCCGCGCCCGAGGAGTGGAACGACCTCCGGTTTGCCTGGGCCGCGGTGGCCTCGGTCAAGTCCAATGCGATCCTGATCGCCAACAAGGAGCAGGCCATCGGCATCGGCGCGGGACAAATGAGCCGGGTGGACGCCGTGTTCTTCGCCATCCACAAGGCCAGGCAGCAGCAGCACACCACCGAGGGGGCGGGGCTCGCCTCCGACGGGTTCTTTCCCTTCCCCGACGGCGTGGAAGAAGCGGCCCGGGCCGGCATCCGGGCCATCATCCAGCCGGGAGGGTCGGTGCGCGATCCGGAGGTGATTGCGGCCGCGAACCGGTACGGCATCGCGATGGTGCTCACGGGCAAGCGGATGTTCCGACACTAGGAGACTATGTCCGAGACCCAACGCACCTCTCCTCCCTACGGCTACGCTGCCCTGGCGGCCCTCGTGGTCCTGGTCGTGTACGTGGCCACGCTGGCGCCCACCACGGCGTTCTGGGACACCTCCGAATACATCGCGGCCGCGAAGGTCCTCGGGATTCCGCACCCCCCGGGCAACCCGCTCTTCGTGATGTTGTCTCACGCGTTCGGCCTGCTGCCCCTGTCGGCCTCGTACGCCGTGCGGATCAACCTGTTCGCCGCGGTCACCAGCGCGCTCTCGGCCGGACTCTGGTTTCTCGTGGCGGAGCGGTGGCTTCGGAATCTCGTCCCCGACCGGGCGGTGCGGCTGGGCGCGGCCTTCGCCGGCGTGTTGGTGGGAGCGCTCTCCTGGACGGTCTGGAATCAGTCCACAGTCAATGAAAAGGTGTACACCCTGTCGATGCTCTCGATGGCGGTCGTCACCTGGCTCGCGGTGCACTGGGGCGACGACGAAGCCGGGCCGCATCGGGACCGCTGGCTCATCCTGATCGCCTTCGTCATCGCGCTCTCCAGCACCAACCACATGATGGGCGTGCTGGCCCTGCCGGCGGTGGCTATCTACGTCCTCTGGACCGACTGGCGGGTGCTGCTCAAACCCTGGGCCGCCCTCATGGGCTGGCTGCTTCTGCTCGGCGTATCGGGAACGCTGGGCCAGCTCATCTTCGAGCTGCTGGGGCGCGAGCCCCTCGGCGCGGTGACCGCGCTCGCGGGCGCGGTGCTGCTGGGCCTGTTGGTCTGGGCGCTGGTGAAAGACCGGAAGAACCCGCTCCTGTATCTCGGCATCGCCGCGGTCATCATCGGCCTCACCCCGAACTACATCTTCCTCCCCATGCGGGCCGCCCAACTCCCGCCCATCAACGAGGGCGAGCCGGTCGGGTTTTTCAGCCGCGCCCTGATGGACGTGCTCAACCGGGTGCAGTATGGCAAGCCGCCGGTAACCCAACGGCAGGCGGACATCATCGATCAGTTCGCCAACTACTGGCAATACTTCAGCTGGCAGTTCAGCCACGACTGGTCGGGGTTGCGCCCGGCGATTACGGCGATCTTCGCCGTCACCGGCATCGGCGGGCTCTGGGCCCTCATCAAGA
>JAYUAL010000259.1:0-4387 GCA_043741355.1 Gemmatimonadales bacterium
GCGTGGGCGGCCAGCGCGATGAAGAGCAGAACCACCGCGACCTTGATCACGACGATGAAGTTGTTGACCGTGGCGGATTCCTTGATGCCGATAACCAGCAGGGTGGTGACCAGCCCGATGATGATCACCGCGGGCAGGTTGAACCACGCGGTGACGGTGGAGCCGTCCGCCATCGTGATAATGCTTCCCCGAGCGGCCTGGAGGTGCGCCGGGATATGGATCCCGAAGTCTCCAAGAAACGAGACCACATATCCCGACCACCCGATCGCGACCGTCACCGCGCCGAGCGCGTATTCGAGGATCAGGTCCCACCCGATGATCCAGGCGAAGAACTCGCCCAGCGTCGCGTAGCCGTAGGTGTAGGCGCTGCCGGCCATCGGGACCAGCGAGGCGAACTCCGAGTAGCAGAGCGCCGCGAACATCGAAGCGATCCCGGCGAACACGAACGAGAGGATCACCGCGGGGCCGGAGTTCTGCGCCGCCACGGTTCCGGTCAGCACGAAGATGCCGGTGCCGATGATCGCGCCGATGCCGAGCGCGGTGAGGTTGAACGCCCCCAGGGAGCGCCGGAGCGCCGTGCTGGATTCGGCCTCGGCCTGCAACGCGGTGATGCTCTTGCGGCGGAAGAGGTCCATGAATACTCCAGGAATCAGGATTCAGGATTCTGGGGCCAGGGAGGACTCCCGACCCCTCGCTACGCGCTGTAGTTGGGCGCTTCCCGCGTGATCGTGACGTCGTGCGGATGCGATTCCCGCAGGCCAGCCGTAGTAATACGCAGGAACTCGGTGTCCTGCTGCAGAGCGCTGATCGTGGCCGCCCCGCAGTACCCCATGCCGCTCTTGAGCCCGCCCACCATCTGATAGAGTACGTCGGAGACCGGGCCCTTGTAAGGGACCCGGCCCTCGATGCCCTCGGGAACCATTTTGGAGGGGGAGAGCTCCCCCTCCTGGAAGTAACGGTCGGCGGAACCGTCCTGCATGGCGGAGATGCTGCCCATGCCGCGGATCAGCTTGTACCGCCGTCCTTCGGCCAGGATGCTCTCGCCCGGGCTTTCCTCGGTGCCCGCCAGCATCGAGCCCATCATGACGGTAGCCGCGCCGGCGGCGAGCGCCTTGACCAGGTCGCCCGAGTACTTGATGCCGCCGTCGGCGATGACGGGAACCTCGCCGGCGCCGCGAACCGAGTCCACGATGGCGGTGATCTGGGGCACCCCGACGCCGGTGACGACCCGGGTGGTGCAGATGCTGCCCGGACCGATGCCAACCTTCACCGCGTCGACGCCGCGGCGGACCAGCTCCCGGGCGGCCTCCTCGGTGGCCACGTTCCCGCCCACCAGCTGGACCTCGGGATATGCCTGCCGCAGCCGGTCGATGGTCGAGAGCACCCCGGCGCTGTGCCCGTGGGCTGAATCCACCACCAGCACGTCCACCCCGGCGTCGATCAGCGCCTTGGCCCGCACCAGCGTGTCGCCGCCCGCGCCCAGCGCCGCGCCGACCCGGAGCCGGCCATGCTGGTCCTTGTTGGCGTCGGGATGCTGGCGCCGCTTGAAGATGTCCTTGACGGTGATCAGGCCACGGAGCACGCCATCGGCGTCGACCACCGGCAGCTTCTCGATCCGGTGCCGGGCCAGTATCCGCTCCGCCTCTTCCAGCGTGGTGCCGACCGGCGCGGTGACCAGTTTGTCCTTGGTCATGGCCTGGTGAATGGGCCGGTCGAGCTCACGCTCGAACTGGAGGTCGCGGTTGGTGATGATCCCGATGAGGCGGCCGTTGCCGTCCACGATCGGCACCCCGCTGATGCGGAACCGCCGCATGAGCACGGCGGCCTCGCGCAGCGGGCGGTCGGGGCCCAGGGTGATGGGGTTCCGGATCATCCCGCTCTCGCTTCGCTTGACCCGGTCGATCTCCGAAGCCTGGCGGTCGATCGCCATGTTCTTGTGCACCACGCCGAGGCCCCCGGCGCGCGCCATCGCGATGGCCATCTCCGATTCGGTGACGGTATCCATGGCGGCGGCGACCAGCGGAATCTGCAGGGGGATGCTCTTGGTGAAGAAGCTTGCGGTCGAGACGTCTTGCGGGTGGACGGTGCTGTGGCGGGGAACCAGGAGGACGTCGTCGAACGTGAGCGCGACCCCCGGACGGAGTGAACTCATCCGGTGGGGAACAGGCGCACTACGGGTGAATCACGGGAATCGCGGCGGGGAGTGCCGCGCGATCGGGCGGCAGGGATCATCCAGAAGACTAGGGCTTCCACCGGGCGAAATCAAGATCGGTCGGCCTGCTTCGGGCCCACCTCCGCCGGGGGAGCGACCTTGGGGGGCGCCGCCGGATCGGGTGCCGCCCGCTTGGGCGATTCGGCAGCCTGCAGGGCCTCGTCCACCACGCTCTGCGCCGCCGCGGCGACGCCCTTCATCACCTTGCCGGCGCTGTCCATGAGGCCGGTGGTGCCCTTGATCGCCTTGATGGGGAGCCGCGCGGCGCGCATCGTGTCTTCGATGCCCTCGGAAATCTTGGCGAACAGGTTTGACGGCGCGGCCCGCGACGCGTACTTGCTCTCCAGGAATTCCACGTAATCCAGGATCTGGTAGCCGCGCTCGTCGGTCAGGGTTTCCAGACGGCGCTGAATTCGCTGCATGAGCTGTTCGTTCATGGAGTCCTCGAATCTCCACCGCCGAGCCGGACCAGCTCGACGACGGGGGTGGCGAGGTAACGGGTCCGCCCGGCGCGTATCGTCACCAGCACCGACAGTTCCTCCAAAGGCTTGAGCCCCTGAAGCCGTTCCACCTGCTCCTTCGAAACCAGCACGTACACGAACCCCGTCTCGGGCAGCGGCCCGCGCGCCAGCAGGTACGGATGGCCCAGCGGCATTTCGGGGCGCAGCTCGTCGGCCTGCTGGCGGGCCAGGAACTGGAGCCGCCAGTCCACCGTCTGTCCCACGTATCGATCCGCATTCTCGCGCAGCATGGCCCCGGTGACCGCCGGGATCGGCGCCACCGTGCCGCTCACCTCGCTGGCGCGCACCCATGCGGGGACGCTCACCTTGACCCAGTCGCGATCCCGCTCGGTGACGGTCACCTCCGAGGGCGCGGCGAGGGTGGTCAGGGCAGCCCCCTCGGGCGCCAGCCGCAGCACCGTGCCCGCCGGGAGCGATCCACGCGGCGCCCGGCGCGCCGTATCGGTACCCGGCGCAATGGCGGCGGCCTCGGGGGCGGGCCGCGTCTCGGGCAGCCGCGCGGCGGCCGGAGGCGGCGTGGCCGCCGCGCGCACCGGCGGAGTCGTCGCGGGCCGCGGTACCCAGCCGGTGCGGCGCACCTGGGTCCACCCGCCCTTCACCGCGATCCGGTTGAACAGCGCGCCCTGCACCGCCCGCCCCAGCACCGGCCCATCGGGCGCCGCGCGAAGGTTCTCGCCCGCCAGGAGACTGACCGAAAGATCGAAGCCGTCACGCTTGTCGGGCTGGGTGGATGCGGTCCACAGCCAGCCCTGCACGGTGACTTCGGCGTGCTCATTGGCGACACGGCGCGGGGTCAGACGCACACCCGCAGTCAGCGTCATGAGCCGGAGACCGCGCGGCTCTTTCAGAAAGGGCGTGTCCTGGAGGAGCCGTACCGGCGCCTGCGCGACGAGGTTTCCGGCGAGCAGCGCGCCTACGCAGAACAAGGCTGGTAGGCGACGGAAGGGAGGACTAGATTGCGGCACGACCATCACGATTTCGCATTGTAGACGGCGCGGAGGAGCATGTCAAACGGCCATAGGAGCGGCGCCCCCGTGGCCCTCGTGGTGCTGGATGGATGGGGATACCGCGAAGCACGCGATGGGAATGCCATCGAGCTCGGCGCTACTCCGGTGTGGCATGGACTCTGGACATCCGCTCCTCGAACCCTGCTCGACGCCAGTGGTCTCGCCGTGGGACTTCCCGAGGGCCAGATGGGCAACAGCGAGGTCGGGCACCTGAACCTGGGCGCCGGACGGGTGGTGCCGCAGGACCTGGGGCGGATCTCCGAGCGCATAAAAAACGGCGAGTTCTACACCTTGCCGCCGTTCCTGGAACTGGGCCGCCACCTCAGGCACACCGGCGGCACCCTGCATCTGATCGGGCTCCTTGGCAACGGGGGCGTGCACGCCATCGACACCCATCTGCTCGCCTGCGTGGAGCTGGGCCGACGCCTCGACGTGAAAAAGATCGCCGTGCATGGTTTTCTCGACGGGCGCGATTCCCCGCCCCGCTCGGGAGAAGGGTTCGTCGCCAGGCTGGTATCGGACCTGCACCGCATCATCGGCCCCCGGGCCAGGGTGGCGTCGCTGGTCGGCCGCTACTTCGCGATGGATCGCGACCGGCGCTGGGACCGCACCGGAAAGGCCTACCATCTCCTGGTTGCCGGCGCGGG
>JAYUAL010000260.1:0-4381 GCA_043741355.1 Gemmatimonadales bacterium
GTGTTGTGGGCATCGTAGGGATAGCTCGAGGCGAGGCCTCGTACCGCAGACTCACTCTGCACCTTGACGTAGTGCTCGTAGTCATCAACCTCGAACATCGCCTCGGCGGTGTCGACCACTCGCCAGACCACGATGGCCCCGATTTCGATCGGGTTGCCATGCGCATCATTCACTTTGAGCTTGGCGGTTTCGAAGTTGCGAGTCCGAAGCGAAATCCGGGCCTTTCTGGTGAACGGGTTTACCCACCAGAACCCGCCTTCCTTGACCGAACCGGTGTATTTCCCGAACAGGGTCAGCACCTTTGCCTCATTGGGCTGGACCACCATGAATCCGCTGAGGGCGATCGCGGTAAGAACGAAGACCGCGACACCCACGCCGATGCCGCGGGGGTTGTCGTGCTGGGCGGCATTGATGAACTGCCAGAAGTTGATTCCCGTGATCGCCAGGACGACGAGGCTGCTGATAAGGCCGGGCAGCGGGCGAAGCGCCTTCTCGCGGATCATGATACGAAGCTCCATTAGTATGATAGCTTCATGATATCATAAAGATACCATGAAGTCAATCCGGCCCGGATATCCAACGTCCGAACACCTTCACGTGTCCAACGGTGCGTTCGAGGGATCGGCGGCGCCGCCACCCGAGGGGGTCCACTGCAGGCTCAAATGGCCATGACCGCTGCCGATCTCGACCGGCAGGACGTGACGCTTGCCGCCGGCGGGGATCATGCTGCTTTCGAGCGGCTGTACCGCCGCCACGTGGCGCGGGTCAACAGTCTGGCGCGCTGGCTTCTCGATCCTGGTGACGCGGAGGACGCCGTGCAGGAAGTCTTCATCAGGGTCTGGCAGAAGCTGCACACCTTCGCCGGTCAGTCGGCGTTCGGAACCTGGCTCCACCGAGTGGCGGTGAACCTCTTCCTCCGCCGCCGCCAGTCGTCGAGCCAGGATCGTAAACGCCAGGTATCGGACGACGCGGCGATGCTGTCGGCGACCGGAGTGACGGAGCGGCCCGACCTCAAGGTGGCCTTGGAGGGCGCGGTCGAAAAGCTGCCGGCCGGCGCGCGCGAGGTGTTCGTCCTCCACGATATGGAGGGGTACAAGCACGAAGAAATCGCCCGGATGCTGGAAGTCGATCCCGGCACCTCGCGGTCCCAGCTCCACCGGGCCCGGCTGCTGCTCCGGCAGCATCTGGCCACTTGAACCGGAATCCGAACATGCCCGATCTCTACAGCAGCCAGCTTTCGGCCTACCTCGACGACGAGCTCGACGGCGGCTCCCGCGCGCGGCTGGAGGCCCATCTCGCGGGGTGCGCCGAGTGCGCTTCGGTCCTGGCGGATCTCCGCGCCATCGTGTCTGCGGCGCCGGTCTACGCCGGCCGGGCGCCGTCCCACGATCTCTGGCCCGAGATCGAAGCCCACCTCGGCGAGTCGGGCGGAGTTTCGATCGGCAGCATCCGACCGGCCGAGCGACTGTCCGTCCGTTGGCCCGCCCGTCCGTCCCCGCGTCGGTTCGGCTGGCGCGAGCTGATCGCGGCGTCGGTCGTGATGGCGGCCGTCGTCGGCGGCGCGGTCTACCTGGCGCTCAAGCCCGGCTCCGCGGACCGCGTGAGCCCGCCGCAGGCCCAGGGGCCGGTGTCCGGCCTGGCGGTCGGTCCGGATTCCTCGGTAGGTCCGGAGACCCGCAACGTGGCCTACGCCGAGCGGAAGTACGACTCGGCGGTTCGCGATCTCGAACAGGTACTGGAATCGGGCCGGAGCCGTCTCGATACCGCAACGGTCCGTTCGGTCGAGGAGAGCCTCGCCAAGATCGACGCGGCGATTGCCGAGGCGCGGGCCGCGATCCAACGGGATCCCTCGAATGCGTATCTCAACCGTCAGATCGCCGCGAACATGCGGCGCAAGCTCAATCTGCTGCGCATCGCGACCAACGCGATCGCCGCGCGAACCTGACCAGGAGCGTTCAATGCTGCTTACCATGCTGGCCCTGCTGGCCCTCCAGGCTTCCCAGGGATTCCAGACCGACACGACGCTCAACGTCGCCCAGGGTACCCGTCTCAGAATCGAGAACCAGGGTGGCGACATCATGGTGAAGACCTGGGACAAGAACCAGGTCCGGGTGCAGGCGAGCCACTCCCGCCGCACCCATGTGACGATCAGCCTCGGCGGCGCGGTGCTCTCGCTCGAGGCTGAAGCCGATCGGGGCCCCTCCAACATGGTAGACTACGAGCTCACCGTACCGGCCTGGATGCCGCTGAATCTCCAGGGGATGTACGCGACCGTGAGCATCAAGGGAAGCCGGGCGCCGATCGAAGTCGAGACGCTCGACGGCGATATCACCCTGGAGGGTGGTGCGGAGAACGTGAAGCTTACGTCGGTGCAGGGCCGCATCATGGTGACCGGGGCCCGGGGCCGGATCGAGCTCAACTCCGTGAGCGAGGATATCGAGGCTGCGGGGCTCCAGGGCGACATCCTCGCGGAAACGGTGAGCGGCAGCATTACGATCGCGCGCTCGGTCGCCAAGTCGGTGGAGATCCAGACGGTGAGCGGCGAGCTGATCTACGACGGGACGGTGATCGACGGCGGCCACTACTCGCTGCTGACCCACAGCGGCGAAATCCTCTTTTCGGTGCCCGAGGGAACCAACGCGACGATCGCCACCGCGATCGGCTCGGGCGAGGTGCGCGCCAGTTTCCCCTTGCCTGCATCGGACCGTCCCAGCCGCCGGCGCCAGACCTTCCGCCTGGGTACCGGCAGCGCCACGGTGGAGCTGGAATCATTCAGCGGCACGATCTCGCTGCTCCGTCCGGCGGAGCTCGCCGCCCGGCTGGAACGCATGACCCAGCGGCGGGCCGAGCGGGAACGGATGAAACAGAAGCACAAGCCCGACAGCGAGCAGGACGAGGACGCCACTCACGGGGGGCACTGAGCCATGCGCGCATCCGCTCTGGTTCTCGGCACGGTGCTGCTGGCTCCCGCCCTGGCCGCGCAACCAGGATCCGGCCTGGACTTCCGCCGCGAGCTGGCGGCGGGAAAGCGGTTCTTCGTCCAGAACATCATCGGCGACGTCAGGGTGGTGGGGGCGTCGGGGCGAAGCGTCGAGGTCACCGGCGTCCGGGTCCGGCACCGGTACGGCGATCCCGAGGACGTCACCATGGAAGTGATGGAGCTGAATGACGGTGTCGCGCTGTGCGTGCGATATCCCCAGCACCGCAGCCGCCGGCACAGCTCGGATGACGATTCGAAGAATCCCTGCAGCTCCAGCGGGGACTGGAACGGTAACGGCGACCGCAACGACACCGAGGTGAATTTCACGGTCAAGGTCCCGGCCGGTCTCCTCCTCCGGATTGCTACAGTGAGCGGCGATGTCGTAGCCGAGGGCCTGACCGGGGATCTCGACTTGAGGAGCGTGTCCGGCGACGTCCGCCTGACCGGAGCGAACGGGCCCAGCATCAGCCTCGAGACGGTCAGCGGGGACGTGGAGCTGCTGGACGGCCGGGCGCCCGAGGTGTACGGGCACACCATCAGCGGCGAGGTGACCTTCCGGGGCCCGATTCTGAAAGACGGGAGCTACGAGTTTGCCACGACCAGCGGCGACATCGCGCTCACCATCCCGGAGCAGCCCGACGCCACGATGTCGGCGGCAACCTTTTCGGGACGGTTCTCGTCAGACCTTTCAACCACCCAGGACGAGCGGCGGCGCAACCGCCACCGATATAGCGCCACCTGGGGTAGCGGGTCGGCTCGGCTCGACCTCGAATCGCTCTCAGGAAACATCAGGATCACTGTTGGCAGTCGCTGAGGATCCGCCATGACGACGCTGTTTCAAGACATCCGCTACGCCCTCCGCAGCTTCCGCAAATCACCCGGCTTTACCCTGACCGCGCTGCTCACTGTGGCTCTGGGGGTCGGCGCCAACACCGCCATCTTCAGCGTCGTGAACGGGGTGCTGCTGCGGCCTCTGCCCCTGGGCGAGCCGGCGCGGGTGATCCTGATGGGCCACCGCTACAAGTCGATCAACCTCGACGCCGGAGTGTCCGGAGCCGGATTCAGGTTCTACCAGGCGGAGAACCGGGTCTTCGAGAAGTCCGCGGCCTTCACCGGGTGGGAAGCCAATCTCGCCAATGGGGGCGATCCGGAGCGCCTGGTGGGCCAGCGAGTCACTTCGGAGTACTTCGGGGCCCTGGGCATCACCCCGGTGCTGGGCCGGGGTTTCACCTCCGAAGAGGAGCAGCTCGGGCAGGACAAGGTCCTGGTGCTGAGCGAGGGCCTCTGGGTCCGCGACTTCGCGCGGGACCCGGCCATCATCGGCAAGACGCTGGTGATGAACGGCGAGGCTCATCAGGTGGTCGGCGTGGTTCCCAACGGATTCCAGTTCGGAACCGATCC
>JAYUAL010000261.1:0-1761 GCA_043741355.1 Gemmatimonadales bacterium
GCGCCCGACCGCCCGGTGGTCACCCGAGCGAAATGTCGTACGTGATTGCGATGTCGGAATTCAGCGAGTGGAGCACCGAGCAGTACTTCTGATGCGACAGGTCGATCGCGCGGCGCGCCTTGGCCTCGTCGAGCCCGTCTCCGACCATGCGGTACTTGAAGTGGAGCGTCAGGTAGCGCTTGGGATGTTCCGGCGCGCGACGACCGCTGACCTCGGTGCTGAGCTCCTTGAGGGTTACCTGCATTTTTTGCAGAATGCTGACGATATCCGCTCCCGCACATCCCGCCGCGGCAACGAGCAGCGTGACCATCGGCCCCGGCGCCTCCTGGCCGTCGGCGTCGATGAGGGACGTGGGTCCCCCCATCGTACCGCCCCGGAAGCGCAGGCCGCCTTCCCAGCTGATCGTGGCGCCTCGTACGTTCTCGTCCGGCATGCGGTTCCTTCCTAGCGTCGTAGCGTCATAGCGTCTTAGCGTCTCACTCCCCGATCGGCCGCTTCTCCCGCGCCACCCGGGCGTAGTCCCAGATCGCGTAGAGCGCCACGGCCGCCGTAGCCCAGGCCACCGGCCGGAGCAGCTCGGAGCCCAGCAGAAACGCCAGGAGCGTCAGCAGTTGACCGATGGTCACTACCTTGCCGCCCAACCGCGCGGGAATGGCGGCGGGCCTGGAAAAGAGCACCGTGGCGAGAAAGGCCAATGCGGTGGCGAAGTCCCTCGCCAGCACCCCCACGACCTCGAACACATTGAGCTTTCCCGACACCAGCACGACGGCAAAGGCGCAGGCCATGAAGAGTTTATCGGCCACCGGGTCCAGGAAAGCCCCCAACCGGGACCCACCCCACCGCCGCGCGACGAACCCATCCGCAAAGTCACTGGCCGCTGCCGCGGCGAGGATGACCAGCCTGACCCCACTATCGGCTATCGCGACGAATGCGACGGCGAGGGGGATTCGCACCGCGGTCAGTACATCCGCGGGTGACCACCAGGGAAGCTGTTGTTCGGCCATGCCGGAAACATACCCGGCTGCGGGGTTGGTCTTCAGGAGGCATGAGCGGGCCGGCCCCGCACGATGCCTTCCACGCGGAGCTCCGGATCCAGATACCGCCGCGCCAGGTCGCAGACCGCCGCGGCCGTCACCGACTTGAATCCCGCCGCCGGGTCCGCGAGCTCCTCGAGGCCGGTGCCCATCAACCAGCTCTCCACCACCTCGCCGGCGACCGCCGCGGCGGTCTGCCGCTGCACCTGCGCCTGGCCCGAGAGATAGCTGATCGCCCGGACCAGCTCCTCGCGATCGGGTGGAGCGTCGCGGAACCGCTCCAGCTCCAGCAGCAGCGCATCGCGCGCCTCGTCTTCCCGCTCCGGGGAGGTGGCCAGATACAGCAGCAGCGCTCCCGCTCCGGCCCGCTGCCAGGACGAGGCGATGACGGTGTACGCCAGCGACCTCTTGTCGCGGAGCGCATGGAACAGCCGCCCGCCGAGCCCGCTCGCGATCGCGGACCAGACCATCGCCGCGAACCGGTCGGGATCGGTGCGCGACGGCCCCGGGAAGAGGATGGCGAGACCGGTCTGCCGCTTGGCCCGCTCGACCGTGACCGCCGTGACTTCACCCGCGCTGCGCCAGCTGCCCACCGTCGCGATCGTGGCCGCCACGCGGGGAGGGTCCTTCCCGAACCAGCCCGCCAGCCGCTCGGCGAATCGTTCCGGCTCCAGGTCGCCAACCGCAACGACCGTGGTGCGGCCAAAGGCCAGCTCACAGGCATGCC
>JAYUAL010000262.1:0-10141 GCA_043741355.1 Gemmatimonadales bacterium
TAGAGCGTTACTGCGCCGGCGGGATATCGAAGCACGCCCGGCCCGCCGATCAGCGAGACGTTATGAAAGTGCACCAGATCCCAGCTCGGGTCGCCGAGCAGGCTGCGCAGCCGGCGGGCATGCAGCACCGGGCGACCGAGCTGCTGCACCAGCAGCGGTGACAGCACGCCGGCGCCGCTCTTGAGCGCGATGACCCGTACTCCGGCATCGTCGGTTGTGTCGCCGGCCGGAAGCGGTGGCGCCGGACCGCGATGGAGCGACAGATACGCGTCCACATCGTGAACGACGCTGACGTCGTGGCCGCGCCGGGCCAGCGCCCGGGCCAGGTCGCGCACGGCAATGCCGTCGCCGCCGAAGGCAAAGGGCGGGTAGAAGGTGGTCACCATGCAGATGCGGAGTCCGCTCATGCCGCGGCCTCCTCGATCGCCGCCAGCGTCGCCATCGCGGTGCGGCGCCACGACAACGCAGCCGCACCTCGTCGCGCGGCCTCGCCCATCGCGTCGCGGGCCGCGGGATCGCGGAGGAGATGCCGCATCGCACCCGCCAGGGCGGGCTGGTCGCCCGGCGCGACGAAATGCCCGCCGCCGACGAGCAGCTGGGGCAGGGGACTTTCCACCGTCGCGATCACCGGCGTGCCGCACGCGGCGGCTTCCACCGCCGGGAGGCCGAACCCTTCGCTCTCCGACGGCAGCAGCGATGCCACCGCGCCGGTATGCAGCGCCCGGAGCGTGCTGTCGGCCAGAAAGCCGGTCCAGTGCACCAGCGACGAGGTCCCCAGAGTATCGATGAGCCCGCGCAGCGAGGATCCCGAAGTCAAGAAGGCGTCTCCATTCAGGCGGCCCACGAGGAGCAGGTGGGGAGCCGGATGCTCGGTTGCCGCGAGCTCGGCGTGGGCCCGCAGAATCACGTCGATTCGCTTGTGGGGGCTGAACCCCCCCACGTAGGTAAACCACGGCGTCTCCGGCGACAGGCCTACCGATGCCGCCGCCACGGCGATTTCTCCCGCGGTCGCCGGGAAGTAGTCCGGTGCGGGCGCCTCGACCGCTACCCGGACGCGAGATGCCGGTAACCGGTGCACCGTCATGATCTCGGCGGCGGCGTAGTCGCTCACCGTCAGCACCAGCCGGGCCTGCCGTATCGCCAGCCCGATCTTGAGCCGCCAGAACAACCGCGCCCGGCGGCTCGGCAAGGTGAGCCCGGGGAACCGCTCCGCGATGGCATCATGTATCGTGACCACGGCGCGGGTGCCGGGCGGGAGCGGGTAATAGCTGTAGACCGAAGGCGAGAAAAAGACATCGGGCCTAACCCGCGCCACCGCGCGCGTCAACCGCCACATATCCCAGGGGGAGCGATAGCCGTCGGCGGCAGCGGCCTCGGTTGGCGTTGTGCCCTGCTCGACGGTCACCAGGCGGACGTTGGACTCCTCGAGCGAGAGCGCGGCGAAGGCGGCACGGTCCCCGATGCAGATGAACTCGTGCTGCGGCGCGAGCCGCACCAGCTCCCGCATCAGCTCCCGGGCAAAGCGACCGTACCCGCGACCGTTGGCCCAGCACGTCGCGTCCACGGCGATGCGGAGGCTCAGGCCGCGACCCCGCCCTGGGCCGGTGCGGGCGTGGCCAGACGCTGCTCCTCGTGATACTCGAAATCGGTGTTGACTTCCCAGAGGTCGTGGTGCGCGCCCTGCATGTTCCACACGGCCATCATCGCCGTCAGCATGGAATGGTCCTGGTTGTTGTACTTGTGCATCCCATTCCGGCCGACGGTGTGCAGGTTCGCAATCGGATCGAGGCCGCTGCGGACGACGTCCAGATGGCCGCGGTAGGCGGCGTCGTAGATCGGATACGCCTTGGGCATCCGGATCACCGTGCCATCTCGCACCAGGCCGGCCGGTGCGAGGCCCAGATGCTCGAGCTCCCGCGCGGCGAGGGCGATCAGGTCCTGGTTGGATGACTCCCAGAGACCATCGCCGGCGAAGCAGAAGTATTCCATGCCCAGACAGGTGCGCCCGGGCTCGGGCACCATCGCGGCGCTCCAGTTGTTGAAGTTCTGAATCCGGCCTACCGTGACGCCCGGGGTATGGATGTAGATCCAGTTGTCGGGGAACAGGTTTTCCTTGTCCAGAATCAGGGCCACTACGAGGAAGTCGCGGTAGCGGAGGCCCTCCGCCGCGGTACGCACTGGCTCGGGCAGCGGCGCCCGCACCGCCCGCACCAGCGAGCGCAAGTCGGTGGTCGAAATGACATGATCGGCGCCGAAGCGCCGCTCGCCGTCCGGAGTATCCGCCACCAGCTCGGTCACCCGGCCCGCGCTGCAGATCACCTCGGTGACCCGGTGCTGCATCAGCACCTCGCTCCCCATCCCGCGCAAGTGATCGCGGCAGGTCTCCCACATCTGGCCGGGTCCGAGCCGCGGATAGCGGAACTCGTGGATGAGGCTCTTGATCGCGGTGCTGCGGCGCTGGAGCGCGGTGGCGTTGAGAATGGCCCGCGCGAGCGACAGTCCCTGGATCCGCTGCGCCGCCCACTCGGCCCGGATCTCGGTGCAGGGAATGCCCCAGACCTTTTCGGTGTAGGTCTTGAAGAAGATTTCGTACAGTCGCCGGCCGAACCGGTTGCTCACCCACTGCTCGAAGTTGTCTTCCTGCTCCGAGGGCTGCAGCCGGGCCCGCAGGTAGCTCCACATGATCCGGACGGCGTTGATGATGCCGAGTCCGCTGAGCGCGTTGAACGCCTTGAGCGGATAGTCGAAGTACTTGCCGTCGTAGTGAATCCGCGACATCCGGGGTACGCTGATGAAATCGTCGCCCAGGATCTCGTTCCAGAGATCCTCGACCGGCTTGATCTTGGTGAAGAACCGGTGGCCGCCGATATCGAACCGAAACCCCTTGTACTGGGCGGTACGCGAGATCCCGCCGACGATATCGTCGCCCTCGAGCACCGTGACGCGATGGCCGGCCTTGGCGAGCAGGTAGGCCGCAGTGAGCCCGGCCGGTCCGGCGCCGATCACCACCACGCGATCGCCGGGGCGGAGCGGCGCGACCGGGCGGGGTCCGGACGGCGGCGTCATCAGCAGACCTTGCTCAGGGAATCACCGGCGCCGAACCAGTAGCCGACGACCTCACCGGCCCCCCACGCGCAGACGAACAGCGCCGTAAGCGGCACCGTGCGCCAGACCAGGGAGCGGTCGACCTGCTTGCGCAGGGTGCGCGATACGGTCCGCCACAGCAGCAGGGGCGGCAACGCGAAGGCCGCGGCCCCAAACGCCAGCCGCCGCAACGGCGGGCTATCCGCGACCCGGGCACCGGCATAGCTGCGAGCATAGAGATAGCGCTGGGTGAAATATTCCACCACCGTGTAGTGCTTCTTGTGACCGACCACGATGTCGGGGCGGCAGATCAGCTTGACGCCGTCCCGAAGCAGCGCGTCGTGCAAGTAGTTCTCCCAGCGCCCGGCGTGGGTCACCTCACGATGCCGGTCGAGGAGGGCCCGGTCGTACACGGTGTTGTTGCCGGTCACCCCAGGGCTTTCTCCCGCCGGCAAGGGCGGAAGCAGGTGACTGTATTCGCACAGGAAAGCCGCCCAGTCCACCAGCCGATCGGTGGCCGCGTTCTCGACCCCGCCGCCCACGACCTGCGCGGTCGACCGGGCCAGCAGCAGCTGACCCGCCCATCCCCGCGGCACAATCACGTGGTCTTCGATGACCGCGACCGACGGCGCCGTGGCGCGATCGAAGGCCAGGGCCCGCATCTCGGGAATCGTGGTCCGGTCGCTCACCGGGAGCACGGTGGCCCAGGGGAAGCGGGTCGCTACCTGCTCGCGCACCGCTCCGCCGCAGCGTTCCGGTACCAGCACTTCGAGGACTCGGTCCGCGCGTTCGGCCTCGAGCGCCGCCAGGCAGCCGGCGAGGTCAGCCCATCCATTGACCGACGGAACCACGACCGACAATTCGGGTGTTGTCATGAACCTCGCCCGCGGAGGTAGCCGGTAGCCTCTCCGGCGGCCCAGGCCGCGAAGAAGGTCAGGGTGAAAGGCAGCGCCCTGAGAAAGCTCCTGGAATTGGCGCGCCCGGAGCTCCGCCAGACCCGCCACGTCAGGAGGGGCGGAAGCAGTGGAGTCACGCATGCCATGGTCAGACGTTTTGCCGTGCCGAACCCGCTGCTGCGCACAATGGCGTAGTCCCGGGCGTGCTCAAACCGGTCCCGGCAGAAGGCGCCCAGCCTGTAGTGCAGGTTCTGCTCCACCACGGCATCGCCAACTATGGCAAACCGCGCGCCGCCCGCCGCCAGGCGGTCGTGGATCAAGTTCTCCCAGTCACCCGCCAAGGCCCAAGTGGCAACTTGCCCTACGACGGAGCGGCTGTAGGCCACATTTGCCCCGGTAACCAGCGGCGGTACCCCCCCCGTCTGCGGGGGCCGAAGCGGCCCAAAGAACCCGTATTCGGCGAAAAAGGCACCGGCGTCGATTGGCGGGTAGGGGTGGGCATTTCCCATGGCCCCTCCCATCACGTCAACCCCCTTTTCGAACCCCGAACCGAGCCGTTTCAGCCAATCGGGGCTGGCCACGCAGTTATCCTCGGTCAGCAGGACCCAATCGCCGGTCGCGGCGGCAAGCCCGGCCCCCCGGATCTCGGGTATGGACGCTCCAGGGGGACATTGGACGACCTCGCAGCCTTGAAACGCCGCGTCCCGGTTCCCTTCTCCCAGAAGGGGCCTCCGGGCCACGATGAGCTCGGCCCCGGCCTCCCGGCACTGCGGCAGGAGGCGCCCAACAGCTGCAGCGGCCAGCTCTGGAGACCGGCACGAAGCCAGCACGACCGATACGCTCACCGGCGGCCTCGGGCCGCCCAGGCGCCGGCTGCCTCTCCGGATGCCCATCCGGCGCAGATCAGCCCCAGGGCCGGCAGAGCCTTGATGGCGAGCTTCCACCCCCCTTTGGCGGAGGCCGCCCGGCGCAGAATCCGGGCGAGCAGAACGGCCGGGACGAGCGGCGCTGCAAGCATCAGCCGCCACACCTTGTGGTGATGCCGCACCACTCTTGTTACACCGTATTCGTACCCGTGGCGGTAACGCAACGCCACCGCCGAACGACAGCTGCGAGTGGAATGGAACGTTGACAGGGATTTGTTCGTTGCCAGCAAGGGGCTTCCTTGCGCGCGGAACCGGCGGTGGAACTCGACCTCCCAGAAGCCATCGGACAAGAGATCTGGGAAGGCCATCACTGCCGCACGCTGATACGCGGCGGTATCACCCGGAATGTTGTCGGTCACGCTGAGTTCGGCACGCGGCCGCGGTAGAAATGCGCTGAACCGGGTCAGGTAGACCGCTGTTGCAGTGATGCCTGCCTCCGGCGCCAGCTCGATCGCACCGGCGGCGCCGACGGCGCCGGAAGCCAGCGCCTGGAGCAGCGTACGAGCCCAGTCGGGGTGCACGACGAATTCGGTTGTGAGACAGGCGAACACCGGGGCTCGCGCGGCGCGCACACCGAAGCCCCAGCGTTCCGGCATGAGGGTGTGCTCCTCGACGATCACTTCGCGCAGCGCGCACGTGGTCGAACGGGGCAGCGCAGCACGTCCCTCGGGTCGAACCACCAAGATCTCGGCTCGGATTCCGGCGCAGGCGCGCTCGATGGCCTCGAGCGCCGGCTCCAGCTCAGGGCTGCCGGCCGCTTCGGCAAGGATGACTGAAATGTTCAATGGTTGCTGTAACGACATCGTCATGTTTCGTTCGTGAGATGATAACAGTATCTGACGCCGGCCGCCGCCGAGCGCTTCGCCACCTCGCCATATGGACGGTTTCGGTCGCGGCGATGGTTGGGCTCGCGGCTGTACTCCCGGGCGAGCGGCGCGAGCGCATCAGTACCGCGAGTGCGTACGTCGCGCTTGGACTGCTGGCGATCACGCTGTCGCTGGGCCCGCTCAATCTCCTGCGCGGGCGGCCCAATCCGGTCTCGTTCAACCAGCGGCGCGATTTCGGGATCTGGTCGGCGATCGTGGGGGTCGGCCACGCCATGGTCGGGCTGACGGTTCACCTGCGCGGCCACATGGCGCGCTATTTCTTCCCCGAGCCGGGGCGCCCCAGCCTCGCCGGCCTGCGGGCCGATCCCTTCGGACTGGCCAACCACACCGGCCTGATCGCGGCGCTGCTGCTGCTGGTGCTGGGGACGATCTCCAATGACTGGGCGCTGCGCACGCTGGGCACCAGGCGATGGCGCACGATTCAGCGCAGCGCCTATGTGGTCGCAGGGCTCACGATCGTGCATGCCGCCCTCTATCAGGGGCTCGAGAAACAACGGCTGCTGCTGGTGTTGGTCTTCGTCAGCGTGAGCGCCACGGTGCTGGTGGTGCAGGTCTTGGCCGCGCGAAGACACCGCTAGCTATCCCGCTTTGCGAGCCATGAAGTACGGGTGGAAGCCATCCTGTTCCTCTGCGTGGAACAGCTGCAGCTCTACATCGGTAAAGCCGATCTCGACCAGGTGGTTCAGCACGCGGGGCGCTTCATGGGTGCGATAGATCATCATGCGCTGGCGTCCGAGCCGCCGCAGGAATCTGAGCAGTGTATTCCGGAGCGGCAGGGCAGTGAGAGTTCGAGGTTGCATGCCTTTGACGGGAACCTGGATGCATAAGGTTCCGCCCGGCACCAGGACCCGGTGCGCCTCGCGGAAATATGCGAAGACCGCGCGCTGGGAGTCGAGGTGCTGGAACACCTCACAAGAGAACACGCCATCGCACACGGCGTCCGCCACCGGGATGACGGGATCCTTCACCAGCGCGAAGGTGACACGGTGCGCCTGGGCGCCGAGCAGCCCGCGGGCCAGCTCGATCTGCGCTGGTGACACGTCGATGGCGGTGACCGCCTCGTAGCAATCGGCGAGCTGGCGAGTGATTCGTCCTGCTCCGCAGCCGATTTCGACGCAGTGCCGAGTGCCCATCCCGTATCGCTTCCAATGCAACGCGACATCCGCGAAATAGCGCCGGCCGGTTTCGAGAAACTCTTCCGGCGTCCACGGATCAGCCCCGCCGATCTCCTTGCCGCGGCGAGTCGACACCCCATACAGGGGATCGTGCTCGCCCCAGTAGATCCATTCTCGGTTCGACGGCAATGGTGGCATACGTTCCCGCGCCATGAAAGGTCGTTAGCGTACGGCGCTACGAACCTGCGGCCGCCGCACCGGCAAGCTGAACCAATCGATCCACCCCGCGTGCGACGTCGACGATCTCATCGGCCGCAAACGGGGGCGGACCGGGGCCCGTAATCGCGGCATAGGTCGCGGCGCAGAGCGCTCTCAAACCGGGATAGGCGCGCTCTCCACGCAGCGCCCGGCCCACCAGGTTCGCCGCGGCGAGGGCGGTGCTTCGGAGGCCGACCGCGAGCGGGCGGATCATCTTGTACCGCCGCGAAGCATGGGCTCGCTCGAACACCGCGAAATCGTGGAACAGGTCGGCCGTCGCGCTAGCGCCTTCACCCAGCACTCGGCAGGAGGCGAACGTCGGGCGGATGCGGAGCGAGATCGAGCCGACGAGGCTGGTACCCTGGCCCGTCAAGGTGCTGAATCTCCATTCGCCGGCCGCAGGGCGCTGCACGGTCCACTCCAGTTCTGCCACGCTCACTCCGAGAAGATAACGCGCCAGCGCCAGCGCATGCGGCACGATCTCGCCGGCGACGGCATCGCAGTCCGCGTTGGCAACTTCGGCTCCGGCCGACGCCGTGGCGAATTCGAGGTGGCGAATGGGCCCAAACTGGCTCAACCGCCGGTGAATGGCTTGGATCCCCCGCTGAAAGACGAACTGATGCACCGGCACCAGCAGTCGGCCGGTCGCTCTCGCCGCGGTGCAGAGCGCGGCGGCCTCGGTGGCGGACTGCGTGGCCGGCTTCTCGACGATCACATGACAGCCGGCGGCGAGCGCCTCGTGGCACAAGGTCGCATGGGTGCCCACGGGAGTGCAGATGTGCACCACGTCGGCGGGCTGCTCGAGCGCGGCGGTCAGCGACACCCGAGCCGGCGCGCTGCGTCCGCCGAGCTCCTGAGCGCGACCGAGGTCCGAATCCACCACCGCGACAATCCGGGCGCCGGATCGGCGGGCCGCGTCCAGATGCCAGCGGCCCATCAACCCCGCCCCGACGATCACGGCCCGGGGCTGGCTCACCCGAGCCGGAGTTGGTGGAGCTCTGCGAGCAGCGCGGAGTCGATGATGGAGCGGGTGCCGGTGGCGGCCGAGCGATATGCCGCGGCGATGACGGCGAGCACATCGCGGCCGGCCTGGCCGCTCGCCGGCGGCTCGGTGCCGTCGCGGAACGCGGTAAGGGTGCGTTCAATCACGCTGCGGGTGGCGATCATGCCAGGTTCCTTCGGGTTCCGCGCCAGGAATTCCCGTTGTCCGGCGCGCTCGCGCCACGCCATCCCGGACGGCCCGAATTCCAGGCGCAGTGATGGCCGGGTACTGCGAAATAAGCCGGCCAGGATTCGGGCACGCCCTCCGAACGACGCGCGGATGGAGGCGCGCTCGGTATCGGCGCGGACTTCAAAGTACTGCGTTTCGCCCTTGCAGAGGCGGTTCTGGGTGATTTGCGCCAGCCGGCCGCGCGAAAATTCCAGGGTCACCAGTGCCACGGCATCGGTCTCGCCTTCGCGTACCCCGCAGGTGGAGGTGCGCGCGTCCACCGCCACCGGCCGCTCCCCGAACAGCGCCATGAGGAAATCGACTAGGTGCACTCCCGCCTCGTACAGGGTCCGCTGCAGCATCTGACCGCGCCACCCCGGCTCGGCCCAGGGCGGCAGATCCATAAGCTGCCAGACCTGAGCGAACACCAGCCCACCGGTTTCGCCGCTTCCCACCGCGTCCCGCACGGCGCGGAAGATCGGCATCTCGCGGAATTCGTGGTTGAGCGCAAGGCGCCGATTGGCCGAGCGCGCCGCGGCGATCACCTGGTCGGCCTCGGCCAGGCTGGACACGAAGGGCTTCTCGCAGATGACATGCGCGCCGGCCGCGAACGACCGCAGGCAATAGTCGGCGTGAGAGCCTGGCGGGGTGCCAATCATGACCACATCGGGCCTGGACTGGGCCATCATTTCGTCGAAGTCGGCGAATACCGGGACGCCGAATCTGGCCTTGGCTTTCTCGCGCCGGCCGGCATCGATGTCCATCGCCCCGACGGCTTCGGCTCCGGCCAGTCCGGCCAGGGCAGGGAGGTGCAAGGTGGTCCCGGCGTTGCCGAGGCCGATGACTGCTACGCGCATGAAGGACTCCGATGGGGGATTTCCCTGATTACAATGCAGCTTGGATGCCGCCCTAGCCAATCACCCGCCTGACGGGTTCGGAGGCGGTGGCACGGAAGTAGCACGCGGCGAGCCAACATGGTTCGAACCCTCCTATCAATCGGCGTTCTGCAGGTACTGACCATCCTGGTCGGATTGCTGAGAGCGAAGGGTCTCGCCGTCCTACTGGGCCCGGCCCATTTCGGTGTGGTCGGCACGATCGACCAGGTGGTTCTCACGCTGGTGAGCCTGGGTGGATTCAGTCTGACGTTTACCGCCGTGAAGTTCATTTCTCGCAGCCACAGCATGGGTCAGGAACCGTTTCAGCGAACCGCCGCGAGCTTCCTCCGGGCGGTCGGCATTCTGGCGATCCTCACCGCCCTGGTCGCCTCCGCCGCACTCGCCTGGAATCCGGGGATCTTCGGGGCCGACCTCGCCCGCCACCACTTCGTTCTCCAGCTGGCCTTGCTGGGCATCCCGGGGTTGATGCTCACCATCCTGTTCGTCAACACGCTTGCAGCGGCCCAGCGCCCGGCCGCAGCGGCCGGGTTGAATCTTCTGGTAGCCTCTGGTCTCGTTGTAGCGGCGATCGTCGGCGTCATGCTGCACGGGCTGATCGGCCTGTACGTCGCGAGCGTCATGTTCGGCGTCACCGCGTTGCTGGCCTGCATCGTCTATCTGCGTCGCTCACTCGGAATCCGGTTGATGGGGACTTCGATCAATCTGGTGCGCGAGCTCCGGCAGAGCCCGGAAATCATTTCCTATTCTGCCTACATCTACGTCGTCGCGGCGGCCTATTCGCTGACGTTGCTCGCCACCCGGTACGTTGTGTTCTCACATCTGGGTGAGGCACCGGCAGGACTTCTCCAGGCCTCCCTCAGCATCGCCCT
>JAYUAL010000263.1:0-10140 GCA_043741355.1 Gemmatimonadales bacterium
CGCTCCGAGCCACGGCCAGCCGGGTCTTTCTCCGCGGCGTGGATGATATCGGACTCGAATCGGAGTGCATTCCGGACTTGGCCGTGCTCAACCGGCGGCTTTTGCGCCGCACCGGTTGGCGCGCGGTGCCTGTGGCCGGGTTCCTCCCGGCCGGCGAGTTCTTCCGCGCGCTCGCCCGGCGCGAGTTTCCGACCACCGTCACGATCCGATCCCTCGAGCGGCTCGACTACGTCCCCGAGCCGGACATATTCCACGACGTCTTTGGACACGTCCCATTGCATGCCGACCCGGTGTTCGCCGACTTCCTGCAGCGGTTTGGGGCCCTCGCGGCGGCCGCAACGACACCGGAGGCAACCGAACGCATGGCCCGGTTGTTCTGGTTCACGGTGGAGTTCGGCCTGATCCTGGAGAAGGAAGGGGTCCGCGCCTACGGGAGTGGGCTCATCTCCTCTCACGCCGACGCCGCCAACGCCCTGGGACCGAACTGCGAGCACCGCCCCTTCGATCTCGATCAGGTCCTCGAGCAGCCGTTCCGGATCGACGAGTTGCAGCCCGTGCTCTTCGTCGTCTCGGGCTTCGACCAGCTATTCCAGGCCGTCGCGTCACTCTCGCCGACCTGACCGGCATCATCATGTTTGCGAATGGTATACTCCACGTCGTCACGGTGGCCCCAGGCGGAGGTCCACCCGGGCACTATCGATGGGTGGAATGTTGAACGATACGGCAAAGCAAACCGGCGGAGAGGCCGTCGCAGCGCTTCCAGCGGGCGGCTCCGCCATGGCGTCGAGGCACTAATAGATGGGGGCCTGGAGGGGCGCCGGGCTGCACCCGCATGAATCTGTTGGCATGCCGCGGGAGAAAGCGAGGATACAGCCCGCGCAAAGCACCCAGGTCTTCGAGCAGAGAGGAGAAGGCGCACGCTGCACCTCGTCGAAAAGAGAAGCGGGCTGACGGGCCGGCCGGGATACCGGCTTTTGCCATGCCTCTCAACGCTACCAATACTCCCGGTCGGACGCAAAAGCTCGCCGTCGAACCGGTTGACTGTGAGGCTCTAACGGCTTAGTATTTCAGCACTTGAAAGCGAGGGCCTTACGGCCCTCCACCCTGAGCCTGAAGCGCGGCGAACGGGTTCCTGAATCGCTGCTCCAGTGCCGGCTCTCGGCACGGCAGCGCTCTGGAACACCCCGCTCGCGGGGTGTTTTTGTTTCGTCAAGACTGGAGGTCGGCCACTGAGCACCAACGAGCGCGAACGCCGGACCCGGGTCAACCGGATGATCCGGATCAGCCCGGTTCGAGTCATTTCCGATTCCGGCGAACAATTGGGTGTACTGACGATCGAAGAAGCCCTCGCGGCCGCCGAAGAGCGCGGCCTCGATCTGGTGGAAGTGGCGCCGACGGCGCGGCCCCCCGTGGTCAAGATCATGGACTACGGGAAGTACAAGTTCGAAGAGGCCAAAGCGGCCCGTGCGGCCAAGAAGAAGCAGCACGTGATCGACATCAAGGAGGTGAAGTTCCGCCCCGGGATCGACGATCACGACTTCGACTTCAAGACCCGCCACATGCGCGAGTTCCTGGGCGAAGGCGACAAGGTGAAGGTGACGATGATGTTCCGCGGCCGGCAGATGGCCCGGATCGATCTCGGCAAAGCGGTGCTGGACCGGGTGGCCGCCGCGCTGGCCGATATCGGCAAGATCGAGTTCGACGCCCGGCTCGAGGGGCGCAACATGACGATGGTAATCGCGCCCAAGTAGCCGGCGCCGCACTCTGGAGATTGCAATGCCCAAGATGAAGACCAAGCGCGCCGCGATGAAGCGGTTCACGTTTACCGGTACCGGCAAGCTCAAGCGGGGCCGGGCCAACAAGCGCCACATCCTGACCAAGAAGACGCGCAAGCGGAAGAACCAGCTCGGCAAGCCCGCCCTGGTGAGCTCGGCCGATTTTCCCCGCGTGTCCCGCCTGCTTCAGGCCTAGGAGACCGATCCCATGCCTCGCGTAAAGAACGGTGTCGCGCATCACGCGCGTAAGAAGAAAATCATGGAGGCGGCCAAGGGCGGCTTCCAGGCCCGCAGCAAGCTGTACAAGGCCGCCAAGGAAAACGTCGAGCGGGGCATGGCGTACGCCTACCGCGACCGGCGCAAGAAGAAGGGCGACTTCCGTACCCTCTGGATCCAGCGCATCAACGCCGCTGCGCGGATCCACGACATCAGCTACAGCCGGCTGATGGCGGGGCTCAAGAAGGCGGGCGTCGAGATCAACCGGAAGGTGCTTGCGGACCTCGCGGTTCACGACGCCGATGCCTTCGCCAAGATCGCGGAGATCGCCAAGAAGGCTGCGTAGCGCCGCCTCGACGCACGGCGGTTGGCTGTAGCATCGACCCCCGCGGTCGCCACGCCGGCGGACGCGGGGTTTTGGTGAGGCCCCACATTTTGTGCATTGGTGCAATGAACCCGACCGGCTACCCCGAGCTCGATGCCCTCCTCCCGCGGCTCGACGCGATTCCGTCACTGGATCGCGCCGCGCTGGACGCGGAGCGCATCGCGGTCCTGGGCCGGAAGCAGGGGGCCCTCACCGCGGCACTTCGCGCCGTGGCCAAGCTCGACCCGGAAGCGCGCCATGAATTCGGCGCGGCGTCGAACGCGCTCAAGGAAGCCTTCGAAGCCGCCTTCACCAGGCGGGAAGCCGAGCTGGTCGCCGGGCGACTCGACGCGCCGGGGACGTCCCGGGACCTCACCATGCCGGGGCGCGGCCGCTGGATCGGCGCGCTGCACCCCATAACCCGCGTGGTGGACGAAATCAGTGCCATCTTTCGGGAGCTCGGCTTCGCCGTGGCCGTGGGGCCCGAGGCCGAGACCGAGTGGCTCAATTTTGGGGCGCTCAACTTTCCGCCGGACCACCCGGCGATGGACATGCACGACACCCTCTACCTGTCGCAGGGACCGGGGGAGCGGGTGCTGCTGCGCACCCATACCTCGCCGGTGCAGGTGCGGGTAATGCAGGCCGGGCCGCCGCCCTACCGCGTCGTGGCGCCGGGGATGTGCTACCGCAACGATACCGCCGATGCGTCCCACACTCCGGCGTTTCTCCAGATCGAGGGACTGGCGGTGGACCAAGGGATCGGCTTCGTGGACCTGAAGGCGACGCTCACCCACTTCGCGCGGCGGTTCTTCTCGCCCACGACCAAGGTGCGGTTCCGGCCCTCCTATTTTCCATTCACCGAGCCGTCCGCCGAGCTGGACGTGGAATGCCAGATCTGTCATGGGAAGGGCTGTCCCGCCTGCAAGCAGACCGGCTGGATGGAGCTGCTCGGCTGCGGCATGGTGCATCCCACCGTCCTCACGAACTGTGGCGTGGACGCCGAGCGCTTCACCGGCTGGGCCTTTGGCCTGGGCCCGGGGCGCACCGCCATGCAGCGATACGACGTACCCGACCTTCGCCTGATGAGCGGCGGTGACATGCGCTTCCTCCGCCAACTCGCGGGTCAGGCGGACGCGTGAACGTCTCGCGCCGTTGGCTCGAGGCGTTCCTGCGCCGTCCGCTCAATGCGAGGGACCTGGCCGAGAAGCTGGCGATGCTCGGCGCCCCGGTGGACGCGATCGGGCCGCTGCACCAGGAGCTCGCCGGCATCGTCGTGGCGCTGGTGGAGGAGGTGGGCCCGCACCCCAACGCCGATCGGCTCCGGGTCTGCATCGTGAATGATGGAGCCGGGGAGCGGCGCAACGTGGTCTGCGGCGCGCCCAACGTCGTGGCCGGGGGGAAGTATCCCTTTGCGCGGGTGGGTGCCTCGCTGCCCGGCGGGATGGTGATCGAGAAGCGGAAGATCCGCGGCGAACCGTCGGAGGGAATGCTCTGCTCCCCCCGGGAGCTGGGACTCGGCACCGATCACGACGGCCTGATGACCCTGACCACCGACGCAGCGCCGGGCACCGGGTTCCTCGAGGTGCTGGCGCTGGATGACGATCGGCTCGAGCTCGATACCGCGCCGGTTCGGCCCGATCTGCTGGGACACAAGGGCGTGGCCCGCGAGCTGGCCCATGTCTATCAGACCCCGTTCCGGCTCCCGGAAATCCCTTCCGAAGGGGGTAAGACCGTTCTCGATGTTCCCATCACGCGCACCGACCGCACGGTCCTCACGGTCCCCACCGGCCTCACCGTAGCCATCGAGCCGGGATCGTCCTGCGCGCGCTTCACCGCGGCGGTGATTCGCGGGGTGTCGGTAGGCCCGTCGCCGGCGTGGCTCCGTCAACGGCTCGAGGCCATCGGCCAGCGCAGCGTCAACAACGTAGTGGACGCCACCAACTACGTGATGTTCGAGCTGGGCCAGCCGCTCCACGCGTATGACTTTGACCGGGTCGCGGGCTCGTCCATCACGACGCGCCGGGCCCTCCCCGGCGAGCGGCTGCTCACCCTGGACGGCGTGGACCGCGCGCTGGGCCCCGAGATGACCGTCATCGCCGATGCGGCGGGGCCGGTCGGTATTGCGGGGGTGATGGGTGGCCGGGGCTCCGAAGTCTCCGCCGCCACGACCGACTTGCTCCTGGAGTGCGCCTGGTTCTCGCCTGCGCCTACTCGTGCGGCTCGCAAGGCGCTGGGGATCTCCACCGAAGCGAGCTTGCGGTTCGAGCGGGGCACCGATCTCCAGGCGTTGCCGGACGCGCTGCGCCGTTGCATCCAGGTGCTGCTGGCCACGGCGGGCGGCCGGCTCGACGGCAGCGGCGTTGACTGCTGGCCCGAACCGAGCGGTCCGCCCCGGATCTTCCTGCGGACTGCGCGGGTGGCCCAGGTGCTCGGCGTGGAGCTCCCGGTCCACGTGCTGGAGCGGTGCCTCGTGGCCATCGGCGCGACCCTGGTGAACAAGCCCCCCGAGCAGCGGCTGGCGGTGGAGGTGCCGGGGTGGCGGCCCGACCTGCGCGAGGAGATCGATCTCGTCGAAGAGATCGCCCGGATCTACGGCTACAACGCCTTCCCCGATGAGCTGCGCCCCTTCCGCGCCGGCAACCAGACGGATGCACCGATCCACGTCGTATCCGGCCAGGTGCGACTCGGGCTCGCCGCCGAAGGATTGCTCGAAGCGGTGCTGCTCCCGCTGGGTCCGGCCACGGGGGAGGCGGAAGTCCCGGTGCTTAACCCGCTCTCCGCCGAGCACGGGTTTCTCCGCGCCCGCCTGACGCCCGGGCTGGTGCGGCAGGTCGAGGCCAACTGGGCCAACCAGGTGCGGGACGTGCGGCTCTTCGAGGTCGGCACCGTCTTCTGCCCGGGCCGGCCCGGGGAGCGGCCGGTGGAAACGACCCATGCCGCGGCGGTGGTCACCGGCGCGCGGGTGCCGCCGCACTGGATCGACGGCGGGCGCGCGCCCGATTGCGACGTGTGGGACGTGAAGGGCCTCTTCGAACGCGCCGTATCGCTGGCGATTCCCGGAGCGACGGTGCAAGTTGAAGGGAACGGCTGGGTGGCGAAGAACGCCGCGGGCCGCGAAGTGGGCCGGGCCGGCCTGCTGGCGGCCGACGCGCCCCCCTGGGCCGCGACCCTCCTCGGGCTCGAGGTGGAGCTGGATCCCGCGCACCGCGCCGGTCGGCGGTTCGAGCCGCTGCCGACGACGCCGGCGGCCACTCGCGATCTGGCGCTCGTCGTGCCCGACGGCGTTCCAATCGAAACGGTGGTGAAGACGGTGCGCGAAGCCGCCGGCAGTCTGCTGGAGCGGGTGGGAGTCACCAACGAATATCGCGGGCCGGAGCTGCCCGGGGGGCGCCGAAGCGTCACGCTTCACCTGGTATTGCGGGGACCCGACCGGACCCTTCGGGACGCCGATGTCGACGCGGTGATACAGCGGATACTCTCCAGGCTGGGACAGTCGCTTGACGTCACCATACGAACGAACTGACCGGGTCGTCCTGGAGGAGCTCGAGCAGCTCCTCGCGGCGGTCGAGCAGGAGCTTGCATCATGGCGCGCGCGCTGCCAGCGGGCGGAGGCTGAGCTGACCCAGAGCGCCGGAAAGGGGAAGGGCGGGCATGCCGGCCCCGAGCTTTCCCAGTCCCGGCTCCGGATCGGCGCGCTCGAGGGAGAAAACGAAGACCTGAAGCGCCGGATCGCCGCCGCGCGCGAGCACGTGGAGCGGCTCAGGACGAGGCTGCGGTTCGTCGAGGGGCATGGCGCGGGAGACGCGGCATGAGCGGCGCGCGCCATTCGGTCAAGATCCAGCTCGGCGGCGCCGAGTTCACGGTGAACTCGGAGCACCCGCCGGAATACACCCGCGAGGTGGCGGCGTACTTCGACGCGGCACTGGCCCGGATACGAGCCTCGGCTCCCTCGCTGGATGCCCACAAGGCGGCCCTCCTCGCCGGCCTCGCGGTTACCGATGAATTGTTCCAGGGCCGGCTGGGCGACGGCGAGCACGCCGCCCGCCTGAGCTCCATGCGCGACCGGC
The DNA here is from genome assembly GCA_043741355.1 of Gemmatimonadales bacterium. GTDB lineage: Bacteria > Gemmatimonadota > Gemmatimonadetes > Gemmatimonadales > GWC2-71-9 > JABFSM01. Next base: position 6,423 of record JAYUAL010000263.1, read on the forward strand.
TGGCTCGGCTCCTGCCCCCAACTCGCCGGGGCGGAGTGGCCAAGGGAGCTTCGCTTCCGGCCGACTGACTCACCCGCGGCCTCCGGGCCGCGTGCGGAGATACTTCGATGACCCCGTCCGAACTGCTCCCCTGGCTGGGGGGGCTCGTAGCTGGAATACTGCTCGCCCTCATTGGCTCCTCTCTCTATCTCCGCGCCCGCCGGCGCACCGCGGCGTTGCTCCTGTCCGAGGCGGAGGGGCAGGCCGCCGCGACCCTCAAGCGGGCTGGGCAGGACGCCGATCAGGCCAAGTCCGCCGCAGTCCTCGAAGGGAAGATGGAGGTGCTTCGCCTCCGGGAAGAGGGCGATCGCGACCTCTCACGCCGCCGCGAGGAGGCCGACCGCGCCGAGCGCCGGGCCGAGGAACGGGAGAAGGGATTTGCCAAGCGGGGCGAGCAGTTGGAGCAGCAGGAAAAGTCGGTGGCCGGCCGGCTGTCGGGCATCGAGCGCCAGGAGCTGGCCGTGAAGGTTCGCGAGGCGGAAGTCGAGGTCGTCGTCCGGGAACAGCACCTCCGGCTCGAGCGGGTGGCCGGCCTCACCGCCGAGGAGGCCAAGCGGGAACTGCTCCAGAAAGTCGAAGACGAAGCCCGCGCACAGGCTTCGGCGCTGGGCCGCGACATCCGGGAACAGGCCAAGAAGGAGGCCGAGAAGGACGCCAAGAAGATCATCGCGCTCGCGGTCCAGCGGCTGGCCGCCGAGCATACCGCCGAGACGACCGTCTCCGCGGTGGCGCTCCCCAGCGACGAGATGAAGGGCCGCATCATCGGCCGCGAAGGGCGGAACATCCGCGCCTTCGAGCAAGTCACCGGCGTCGACCTGATCATCGACGACACCCCCGACACCGTCATCGTCTCCTGCTTTGATCCGATCCGCCGCGAGGTGGGCCGCCGCGCGCTCGAGGCACTCATCGTGGACGGACGGATCCACCCGGGCCGGATCGAGGAGATCGTCAAGAAGGTCCAAACCGAGCTCGAGGGACAGCTCGTCGAGCTGGGCGAGCAGGCCGCATTCGAGACCGGAATTCACGGCCTTCACCCCGAGATGATCCGGCTGATCGGGCGCATGCGGTACCGAACCAGCTACGGCCAGAACATCTATGATCACTCGAAGGAAGTGGCCTGGCTGGCCGGGATGATGGCCGCCGAGCTGGGCCTCGATGTGGCGCTGGCCAAGCGGGGCGGACTGCTCCACGACGTGGGCAAGGTGCTCACCCACGAGAGCGAGGGCACCCACGTCGAGCTGGGCGTCGAGATGGCGCGGAAGTACCGGGAGAGCGCCGCGGTCATCGGTTGCATCGCGGCGCACCACGACGACGTGCCCCACGAGACCATCGAGTCGGTACTGGTGCAGGCCGCCGATGCCATCAGCGGCTCCCGGCCCGGGGCCCGGCGTGAGGCGTTCGAAACCTACGTCAAGCGGCTTACCAAGCTCGAGGAGATCGCGGCCGGCTTCGACGGGGTGGAGAAGACCAACGTCATCCAGGCCGGCCGCGAGGTGAGGGTCATCGTGGTTCCGGAACGGATTGACGACAATAAGGCCGCCGAGCTGGCCGAAGCCATCGCGCGGAAGATCGAGAGCGAATTGCAGTATCCCGGGCAGATCAAGGTCACCGTGATTCGGGAGACCCGGGCGGTCGGCCTCGCCAAATGACGGCGCGGATCCTGGACGGCGCCGCCATCGCGAAGGAGATTCGCGAGGAGATCGCGCGCGAAGTGGCCGAGCTGGCTTGCCGCGGCATCCAGCCGGGGCTCGCGGTGGTGATCGTCGGCGATGACCCCGCCAGCCAGATCTACGTGAAGAGCAAGGGGCTGGCCTGCCACGAGGTGGGGATGCTCTCCGAGACGGTGCGGCTCCCGGCCGATACCACCGAGGCGGAGCTTCTCGCCGTGGTCGACCGGCTCAATGCCGACCCGAAGATCCATGGCTTCATCACCCAGCTCCCGCTGCCCCGGCACATCGACAGCCAGAAGGTGCTGCAACGGATTTCTCCCGCCAAGGATGTGGACGGGTTCCATCCCAACAATGTCGGCCGGGTCCTGGTAGGCGACCTGCGGGCCTTTCGGCCGGCCACGCCATACGGGATCCAGCAGATGCTGGTGCGCTCGGGAATCGACACCAAAGGGGCTCACGCGGTCATCGTAGGCCGCTCGAATATTGTGGGAAAGCCGATGGCCAGCCTCCTCCTGCAAGACTCTCCCGGTGGCAATGCCACCGTGACGATCTGTCACTCCCGGTCCCGCGACCTGCCCGGGCTCACCAAGCAGGCCGATATCCTGGTCGTCGCGATCGGCCAGCCGGGATTCATCACCCGAGATATGGTGAAGCCGGGCGCGGTCGTCGTGGACGTGGGAATCAACCGGGTCTCCGACCCTTCCTACCCCAAGGGCTATCGCATCGAGGGCGACGTGGATTTCGCCCCGGTGGCCGAGGTCGCCTCGGCGATCACCCCGGTGCCGGGCGGGGTAGGGAAGATGACCATCGCGATGCTGTTGATGAACACGCTGCAGGCGGCGCGGACGGGACGGACGGTGGGGACAGTGAGGACAGACGGACAGTGACGGACCAGAACTCGCTGTTCCCGTCCTCACCGTCCTCACGGTCCCCACTGTCCAGCCCAACCGCCCTCTCCGTCACCCAGCTCGTCTCCGCGCTCCGCCGCGCCGTCGAGGGCGCCACCGGAACGGCCTGGATCAAGGGGGAAACCGCCTCCTTCAAAGCCTATGGAAGTGGCCATTGGTACTTCACTTTACGAGATCACGAGAGCTCGATTAAGTGTGTGATGTGGAAAACATACACAGTGAAAGTCGGCGCGCAACCGCTCGACGGGACCGAAGTCTACGCCTTGGTTACTCCAACCGTCTGGGCCGAAAAGGGAGAGCTCAAGGCGACAGTGCAGGTGATGCTCCCCACCGCCGGGATCGGGGTCCAGCAGCTGAATCGGGAGAAGATTCGCGCCGCCCTGGAGAAGGACGGCTTGCTCGATCCGGCCAGGAAGCGGGCGCTCCCACCCTTTCCCAGGTCCATCGCGGTGGTGACCAGCGCCGAGGGCGCCGCGCTCCGGGACATCATCAGCGTGGCCCGAACGCGGTGGAGCTCGGTTCGGCTCCTGGTGGTGGGGGCCAAGGTTCAGGGCGACGGTGCCGCCCGAGAACTCTGTCGGGCGCTGGCGATCGTGAACCGGCTCCCGGTGGACATCTGCATTGTCGGCCGGGGTGGCGGGTCACGGGAGGATTTGCAGGCTTTCGATGACGAAAAGGTCTGCCGCGCGGTGGCCGCGCTCCGGATGCCGGTTATCTCCGCCGTGGGACACGAGACCGACGCCTCGCTCACCGACTTGGTCGCGGATCTCCGCGCCGCCACCCCCTCCGCGGCCGCCGAGCGCGCGGTACCCGAGCGGGCGGACTGCCTGCGTCACGTGGGTTCGCTGTCGTCGCGCCTGGCCCATGGACTCCGGGGCCGCACCGGCCTCGTGGCCCAACGGCTGGCCCGGAGCGGCGACCGGATCCAGGTGGCGATGAGCCGGCGAATCCAGGAACCGCGAATGCTGCTGGACCGCTGCGCCGGTCAACTCGAGGCACTGAGCCCGCTCAAGGTCCTGGGGCGGGGGTATTCAGTAGCGCGGCTCGCCGATGGGCGGGTTGCCCGCCGGCGAGCCGATCTACCGCATGGTACCGATTTCA
>JAYUAL010000264.1:0-22040 GCA_043741355.1 Gemmatimonadales bacterium
ATTGTCATGGATGCGCGACCCGCCATCCTCAATCACAACCTGGAGACGGTGGAGCGGCTCTACCGCTTGGCCCGTCCCGGCGGGCGCTACGACCGGGCGCTCGAGCTGCTGGCCCGGGCCCGCCGCCTCGCGCCGGACGGCCTCACCAAGTCGGGCATCATCCTCGGCATGGGCGAGGAGTGGGACGAGCTGGTAAGCGCCATGCGCGATCTGCGCCGGAGCGACGTCAACATCCTCACGCTGGGCCAGTACCTCCGGCCCTCGGACGCGCACCTGCCGGTGGTCCGCTACTACACTCCGGACGAATTCGCCGAGCTGGGAGCCCTGGGACGCGAGATGGGATTCAGACACGTTCAGTCGAGTCCGCTGACCCGCTCTTCCTACCACGCCTGGGAGCAGGCCCGCTCGGCGCGTCCCGAGCCGGCGCCCATTCCTCCGGCGGCGAGGATTCCGTAATGGCAGCATCGACCAAACCCGCGCGGAAGCCGGCTTCCGCCGACACCGCCGCGCTGCACCACCAGTACCTGCGCCAAATGCTGTTGATCCGCCGCTTCGAAGAGAAGGCCGGCGAAGCCTACAGCTTGGGCAAGATCGGGGGATTCTGCCATCTGTATATCGGCCAGGAAGCAGTGGCGGTCGGCAGCATTGCCGCCCTCCGGCCCGACGACTATCTGACCTCGGCCTACCGCGAACACGGCCAGGCACTGGCCCGCGGCATCCCGGCGCGCGCCGTCATGGCGGAGCTCTTCGGCAAGGCCACCGGCTGCTCCCATGGCAAGGGCGGCAGCATGCACCTGTTCGATGCGTCGCTCGGTTTTTTGGGCGGCCACGGGATCGTCGGGAGTCACATCCCGATCGCCGCGGGTGCCGCCTTCGCCATCAAGTACCGGAGCGGCAACCAGGTGAGCGTCTGCTACTTCGGCGAGGCCGCCGCCAACATCGGGGCCTTTCACGAGACCCTGAACATGGCTTCGCTCTGGGATCTGCCGGCCATCTTCATCTGCGAGAACAACGGCTACGGCATGGGCACGGCGGTGGCGCGCGCCAGCGCGGTGCAGACGCTGTCGATCCGCGGCAACGCCTACGACATGCCCGCCGAAGCGGTGGACGGCCAGGACGTTCTGGCGGTCCGCGAGGCGATGGACCGCGCGGTGGCGCGGGCCCGGGAGGAGTCCAAGCCGACGCTGCTGGAAGTCCGGACCTATCGGTACGTCGGCCACTCGATGTCGGACGCGGCCCATGGCACCTACCGCACCAAGGACGAGGTCGAGGAGTACCGCCGCCGCGATCCGATCAAGCTGCTGGCCGACCGGATGCGCGCCGAGGGGACCCTCGATGATGTCGGGTGGGAGGCGCTGGAGGCGGACGTGAAGGGGGAAGTTGAAGACGCCTACACCTTCGCGGACGAGTCGCCCGATCCCGAGCCGTCGCAGCTGTACGCGGACGTCTACGCGGAAGGAAGCGGGGAGCGGGGAGCGGGGAGCGGGAGGGCCGACCCATGAGCGTGATCACCTACCGCGACGCACTGAACCAGGCGCTCCGCGAGGAGATGCAGCGCGACGACCGGGTCTTTCTCATGGGAGAGGAAGTGGCCGAGTACGACGGCGCCTACAAGGTCAGCCGCGGGCTGCTCAAGGAGTTCGGGCCCAAGCGCGTCGTGGACACCCCGATCGCCGAGCTGGGCTTCACCGGCATCGGCGTGGGCGCGGCAATGGTGGGGCTCCGGCCGGTCATCGAGATGATGACCTGGAACTTCGCGCTGCTCGCCATCGACGAGATCGTGAACACCGCGGCCAAGATCCGATACATGTCGGGAGGCCAGATCGGCTGTCCGATCGTTTTCCGGGGGCCCGGCGGTTCGGCGCTGCAGCTGGGCGCCCAGCATTCACAGTCGTGGGAAAGCTGGTACGCGCACATTCCGGGGCTCAAGGTCGTGATGCCGGCCACCCCCGCCGATGCCAAAGGGCTGCTCAAGGCGGCGATCCGCGATGACAATCCGGTGGTGTTCATCGAAGGCGAAATGCTCTACAACAACAAGGGCGAAGTGCCCGAGGGCGATTACGTCACCCCGCTCGGCACGGCCGAGATCAAGCGGGCCGGTCGCGACCTCACGATTGTGAGTCACGGCAAGACCGTGGCCGTGGCGCTCAAGGCCGCCGAGCAGCTGGCCGCCGACGGCGTAAACGCGGAAGTCGTGGATCTCCGCACCATCCGTCCGATAGACACGGCCACGATCCTGGAATCGGTGCGCCGGACCAATCGCTGCGTGGTGGTCGAAGAAGGCTGGCAGTTCGCGGGAGTCGGCGCCCAGGTGGTGGACCTGATCCAGCGCGGCGCCTTCGATGCGCTCGATGCGCCGGTGATCCGGGTGACCGGGGCCGACGTGCCCATGCCGTACAACAAGCACCTCGAGAAGGCCGCGAAGGCGGATCCCGCGAAGGTCATCGCGGCGGCAAAGCAGGTCCTGTACCTCGCGTAGGGGACGAATGGCAACCAAGATCGTCATGGAGGCGCTCTCTCCCACGATGGAGGAGGGACGCCTCGTCGAGTGGAAAAAGAATGAGGGCGACCCGGTGGTCGTGGGCGACGTCCTGGCCGAGGTCGAGACCGACAAGGCGGTGATGGAGCTGGTGGCCCGCGCGGCGGGCACGCTGCTCAAGCAGCTGGTGGCCGCGGGAGCCACGGTTCCGGTGTCGTCGCCGGTCGGCTGGATCGGCGCACCGGGCGAGTCGATTCAGACGGACGCACGGACGGACGGACAGACGGACCGTCGGACAGTCGGACGGTCCGCCCCCCCGTCCTCCCCGACCCCCCCGTCCTCCCCGACCCAACCGTCCCCCCTGTCCCCCCCGACCGCCCCGTCCGCCCCGTCCACCCCGTCCACCCCGTCCGAACGAGTCAAAGCCTCCCCACTGGCGCGGAAGATCGCCGCGGACACCGGCATCAACCTCCAGGGCGTCACCGGCAGCGGGCCCGAGGGCCGGATCATCAAGCGGGACGTCGAAGCGGGGAGCAGGGAGCGGGGAGCAGGGAGCGGCATGCAAGGCGCTGTCCCGCTTCCCGCTTCCCGCTCCCCGCTCACCGGGTTCACGGACCTTCCCCTCACGCAGATACGAAAGACCATCGCCAAGCGGCTGGCGCAGTCCATCGGCCCGATCCCGACGTTCTACCTGACCAGCGAAGTCGACATGGAACGGGTGGCCGAGGCGCGCGATGCGCTCAATGCCGCCGCGGCCGACCAGGCCAAGATCTCTTTCAACGACATCATCCTGAAAGCGGTCGCTACCGCGCTCCTGCAGCATCCCGCCTGCAACTCCTGGTGGCAGGACGACCGCATAAGAGTCTGGAATGAGGTTCACCTTGGGGTGGCCGTGGCCACCGACGACGGCCTGATCGTTCCGGTGATCCGGAGCGCCGGTCAGAAGAGCCTGCGCGAGATTTCTGCCGAGACCCGTGATCTGGCCGCCCGGGCCCGGGAGCGAAAGCTCAAGCCCGAGGAATACACCGGCAGCACCTTTTCGGTCTCGAATCTCGGGATGTTCGACATTGAGCACTTCACCGCGATCATCAATCCGCCCGAGGCCGCGATCCTGGCGGTGGGGCGGATCGCTTCCGTGCCGGCAGCGGTAAGCGGCAAGGTCGACCTCCGCCGGCGCATGCACCTGACGATGTCGTGCGACCACCGCGTCATCGACGGCGCCACCGGCGCGCAGTTCATGAAAACGCTGAAGTTGCTTCTCGAGAATCCGCTGGCCCTTGTTTGGTGAGCGGCTCGTGCCCTCACCGCTCCCTGCTCCCCGCTTCCCGCTCACTTATCGGGGTAAACCGAAATGGCACAATTTGACGTCATCGTCGTCGGCGGCGGACCTGCCGGCTACGTCTGCGCCATCCGCGCCGCCCAGCTCGGGCTGAATACCGCCGTCGTCGAGAAGGACAAACTGGGCGGTGTGTGCGTGAACATCGGCTGCATCCCCACCAAGGCGCTGCTGCACAGTGCCTATGCCATCAACCTCATCAGCCATGACGCGAAAGCGCTCGGCATCGAGGTCGGCGGCGTCAAGGGCGACTACGCCGTGGCGATGAAGCGGAGCCGCCAGGTGTCCGAGCAGAACTCGAAGGGCGTCGAGTTCCTGATGAAGAAGAACAAGATCACCGTCCTCAAGGGCCAGGGAATCCTGCAGCCCGGTAGGAAGGTCACGGTCGGCAACGACGTGCACGAGGCGAAGAAGGCGGTGATCATCGCTACCGGCTCGCGGGTCAAGGGCATTCCCCAGATCGGCCTGGAGATCAACAAGACCACGGTGATCACCTCGGACGAGGCACTGTTTCTGGAGCAGGCGCCCGCGACGATGGCCATCGTGGGCGCCGGCGCGGTCGGCACGGAATTCGCCGACATCTTCAACGCCTTCGGCACCAGGGTGACCCTCATCGAGGCGCTGCCCCGGGTGCTGCCGATCGAGGACGCGGAATCTTCCGATGTCATCACGAAGAGTTTCCGGAAGCGCGGTATCACGGTGCTGGCCGGGGCCAAGGTGCTCAAGGCGACCGTCGCCCAGAACGAGGTCAGTCTCGAGCTGGAAGTCGGCGGCAAAGTGGAAAAGGTCGTGGCCGAGAAGGTGCTGATGGCGGCCGGCCGCGCCGTGAACACCGAGGGCATGGGACTCAAGGAGAGCGGCATCGAGCTGACCGACCGCGGATTCGTGAAGGTCAATCCCGCAACGCTCGAGACCACTGCGGCCGGCGTCTACTCCATTGGCGACGTGGCCGGGCCGCCGATGCTGGCACACAAGGGAAGCCGCGAGGGAACGTTCGTCGCCGAGCTGATCGCCGGGAACAAGCCCCACCCCATCAGGTACGACAACGTCCCTGGCGTGACCTACTGCCACCCCGAGGTGGCCAGCATCGGCCTCACCGAGGACCAGTGCAAGGAGCAGAAGCTGGACTACCAGGCGGGCCGGTTCCCCATGACGGCCAACGGGCGGGCCCGCGCCTCGATGGAAACCGAAGGCTTCGTCAAGATCCTCCGCGGGAAGAAGTATGGGGACATCCTCGGCGCCCACATCGTGGCGAGCCACGCCTCCGAGATGATCCACGAGCTGGTGGTGGCGCGGGAGAACGAGTACACCGTGGAAGAGGTCGATCTCGCCATCCACGCCCATCCGACGCTTTCGGAGGCGATCGCGGAGGCGTGCCTGGACTCGATGGGGAGAGTGATCCACACGTGACCGTCAGGTACCGGTGACCAGTGACCGGTGATCCGGAGGCCGGCGCGGTTCCCGACTCCCCCGATCCGCTCGGCGTCGTCACCTCGGCGCTGGCGTTCAGCGCGGTGGTCGGCGTCGGGTTACAAGCGTTGGTGAGTTTCGGGGTCGACGCGTGGAAGGCAGGGGTCCCGCCCGGTGCAAAGCCCAGTTTGAGCTCTCCCCACGCCGTGCTGCTGCTGCTGGGAACGCCCGCCGGAATCGCCCTGGCGGGATTCGCCGCCTGGTATTTTCTGGCCCCCATTGGGAACCCCTGGCGCCGTTCGATGCTCGCGATCGTCGCGGGGCTCGGCTCGTTCATTCTGTCCGTACTGGCGATCTGGCCGGTGTTCGGCTATTTCGGCCGCCCCGGCCTGCTCGGTCTCATCGCGGTGGCGGGCGCCCTGAGCCTGATCATGGGACGGTGGCTCTCCGCACCCCGCACGGCGCGATGAGTTCAGATATTGCGGTCGTCGACCTGGGCCGGCGCGGTTACGGCGAGGTCCTGGAACTGCAGCGGGATCTGTGCCGGCGGCGGGTCGCGGGCGAGCTCACCGAGGACATCCTCCTGCTGGTCGAGCACGATCCGGTGGTCACCCTGGGGCGAAGCACCCAGGACACGAGCCTGCCGCTTCCCCGAGCGCTGCTGGAGGCGCGGGGCCTAGAGGTCTACGAGGTGGAGCGGGGCGGCGACGTGACGCTCCATGCCCCGGGCCAGCTGGTGGGCTATCCGATTCTCGATCTGGGCGGTTTCCGCCCGGACCTCCACTGGTACCTGCGACAGCTCGAGGAGGTGATGATTCGCGGGCTCGCCGATCTCGGCGTCCCGGCGGAGCGCAACCCCGGAAAAACCGGGGTATGGACCTCCGGGAAAAAGATCGCAAGCATCGGCATTCACGTGAAGCAGTGGGTGACCCTGCACGGTTTCGCGCTCAACGTGACGACCGACCTGTCGCTGTTCGACTTGATCGTGCCCTGCGGCATTCACGGGGTCACCATGACCAGCGTGGCGCGGGAGCGCGGGGCGAGCCTGCCGGACGGACTCCGGGGCCCGGCGCGCGCGGCCGTGATCCGGAGGTTCGGCGAAGTCTTCGAGCGGAGCATGGTGGAGCGTCCGGAGCTCCCTGTTATCTTTCGCTCATATGGCGGAACCGCTCGATAAATCGAGGCTGGAGGCGCTGGCCGACGGAAAGGCGGAGGACATCCTCCGCGCGGCGGCCAGCTGGGCCCGGGAGGTCCCTCCCGCACTGACCCCGGCCATCCGGGCGGTCTGCGTCCGCTTGGCGGAAATGGTGGCCGACCAGCGCCACTACCTGGCCCCGCTCCCCGAACCCCAGGAAACCGAGCGCGCCACCGTGCTGACCGCCACCGCGGAACGGCTCCGGGACAAGCGCGTCACCACCGGTATCGAGCCGCTGCTGCAGGAACTGGCCGACCTCGAGCTCCGGGCCACTGGTGCGTGGTCGCTGGTCGAAGGAGCTCAGGCCCAGTGGATCGCAACCGCAATCCGGTTTCTCGAGGAAAAGGCGGCGGCGCTGCCAAAAGATCAGCGACCCGATCCCTACTGGGCCGATGACGTGGTGGCCGGGATCATCGCCTCGGTGCGCGCGCTGATCGGGGTGGACGAGCTGCACGCGCGCACCGAGGCCCGGTATTCCGGCGGCCAGAAGCGGATGCCACAGGCGGAAGACGGGGGCTAAGCCTTCGCTCCGCCCTTCTCCGCGAACATCTCGAAGAACTTCCCGAACACCTCGATCCCGTCCCAGATCTGCTGAAGATTCACTTTCTCATTGGGTGAGTGCAGCCCGTCGTCGGGAAGACCGATGCCGGTCAGGAGCACTGGCCCGCCGCCTCGCTGCAGCTCCGGCACCACCGGGATCGAGCCGCCGGCCCGCACCGAGACGGTGCGCTGCCCCACCACCGCCTCAAAGGCCTGATCGAGCACCTGAAAGGCCGGGTGGCTGACGTCGCACCGCACCGGGTCCCCGCCATGGAGCAACTTGACCTCCACATCCGCGTAGGACGGCGCGAGCTTCTTCACCGCGCGGGTGAGCCACTTCCCCACCTTCTCGTACGAATGCCCCGGCACCAGCCGGAGACTCACCTTGGCCATGGCCTGGGCCGGGATCACCGTCTTGGCGCCCTCGCCGGTGAACCCGCCCCGGATGCCATGGATCTCGAAGGTGGGCAGCGCCCAGACCCGCTCCAGCACGGAGAACTGTTTGAGCCCGACCAGAGCACGACCGGTGACTTCTTCCTTGAGAAACTTCTTCTCGTCGAAAGGGAGGCTCTTCCAGGCCTTGCGCTCCGCCTTGATGGGCGGCTCGATGGACTTGTAGAGCTTGGGGACGTTGATCCGCCCGGAGCGAGTCTTGAGGTCGGTGAGAAGGCGGACCAGGGTTTCCATGGCGTTGGGCGCCACGCCCCCGTAACTCCCCGAATGCAGGTCCCGCTGCAGCGTCCGCACCTGAATTTCGGCGTAGCACATCCCGCGAAGGCCGGTGTAGACCGCCGGCAGGCCGGGGGCATAGTAGCCCATGTCGGCAACCACCACGGCGTCGACGGCGGTCCGCTCGGGCTGGGCGCGCAGCAGATCAAAAATAACCCGCCCACCACACTCCTCCTCGCCTTCGATGATGAAGTGCACGTTGAGGGGCGGCTTGCCGTCGGCATCCAGCACCGACTGGTATGCCTTGAGCAGAGTGAACACCTGGCCCTTGTCGTCCACGGCGCCGCGGGCGTACAGCTTTCCGTCCCGCACGGTGGGCTGAAACGGGGGGGAGATCCACTCGTCGAGCGGATCGACCGGCTGGACATCGTAGTGGCCGTAGCAGAGCACCGTCGGCTTGCCTTCGACCCTGGGGCTCTCGGCCCACACCACCGGATGTCCGGGGCCTTCGAGAAGCTCGACCACCGGAAAGCCCAATGCGCGGAATTCATCCATGAGCCAGTCGGCGGCGCGGCGACAGTCCGCCGCGTGGGCCGGCAGCGTGCTGATGCTGGGAATGGAGAGGAACCCGTTCAGCTGGGAGAGGAGTTTGTCGTGATTCATTGGAGGCAGGGAGTCAGGGAGTCAGAGAATCGGGCAGCCAAGGGCCCCTAAGATACTCCAGGCGGTGGAGCGCCGCCCGACGGCCCGGAATCCGGCACCGCCACCCGCATCCGGGCAAATGCGCTGTCACCGATGGCCCCCTCCATGAGCTGGCGCAGCGCCGCAACGCTCCGTTTGACGCTGCCGCCGTTCTGCTCGTACCAGCGCTCGAACCAGTCCAGATGGGTCCGATAGATCCGGACCCCGACCAGCGTGGCATTGTTGATGGGCCGCTCCGCCAGACGACCCACCCGGATCGTGCGGAGCCGGGCTCCCAGGGGACCCTCGAGTTGCTCTCTGGCCCAGCGGCCGATGGCCCGCCGTCCGGCCTCGAGCGAGTCACCGGCGGGCCTGGTGGAGTAGAAGGCTTCCAGCCGATTCAGCAGGCCGTCGTAAAACTCGCCCAGTACGATCTCGTCGTGCCAGCGATCCCGGGCGCGCCCGGCGAGCAGGCTATCCCCGCGGTCACGGAAGAATTCCTCCGCGGCCCGGTATCCAACCAGCTGCGCGAAGCTTTCGTTGAACGGCGTGGCGCTCTTCACGTAGAGCGTATTGTGGGCGATTTCGTGGAACACCAGCGCGGCCAGCTCCACCGAATCCTTGACCATCGCGGTCGAGAGCAGCGGATCCTGAAACCAGCCCAGCGTCGAATACGCAGCGGCGGGCCGGAGCGAGATATCGTAGGCCTTCGCGGCCATTCGGTCGGCCTCGCGCTGCGCCATCTTCACGTCGAAGAAGCCCTTGTAGGGTATCCGGCCGACGATCGGATATTTCCACAGATGGGGGCAGATGCAGTCCTTGGGGGACGCGGAGAGCACCAGGAGCAGGGTGTCGCGGCCGATGTCGCTGTAGGACGTGTAGGTTTTCCCCGCCTCGAGACCGAGATCAACGGCACGCTCCCGGACCGCCAGCACCAGGCGCAGATAGGCGCGCGTATCGGCGGGGAGCGAGGAGTCGGCGACCAGCTTGGCGATGGGCCGGCGCTTCTCGAGAATGGCGGTCTGTTCGATGCCCGCCCGGGTGAGATAGCGCACGTCCTCGCTGGCCACGTACGCGGTACCGTACCCCAGGATCAGCGCCAGCGCGGTGACGAGAATTCCCATGAGGAGGCGGCGGCGTTTCACGGCGTCCAGCGGACGCCGGCCAGGTGCACCTCGCGCCCCAGCGCGCTCCGGCGCTGAAAGGCGTAGTCCAGCCGGGCCCGCCCCGCCAGAATGCTCGCGCCGAACGTCGTGTTGGAGAGCAGCCCTCCCGCGAGGCCGGGCTGGCGCCCGCTTCCGACCCGCGCGACCATGCCGAGCCCGGACACGACCGCGCCCGCCTCGAGCCCAAGCACGGTGCGGCCGTGCTCCCCTTCGGACCACACGCTTTCGATGGTGGCGAGCATCCGGCCGTTGGAGAAGGTGTCGAGCAGGTTGAGGCTGAATCCCAGGTGAAGCGCATCAGGGAGACGGAGTCCGGCGCCGGTGATCCTGACCTGTCCCACGTTCTGGACCGCGAGCGCCAACGCGGCGATGTCGAAAAAGGCGACCTGCACGGCGAGGTCGGACGTCATCGAGCGCGTCGTCGGTCCGCCCCGCTCCTCGACCGACACGTACTTGGCGCTCCCGCCCAGTGCGACGGCGCCGTAGCGGTAGACCACGGCCGCCACTGAGGACAAGTTGTCGTAGGTCGGCGACGACGCCGGAAAAAGCAGGTACCGCGCGCCAACTCCGACGTTGAACCGGCCGACCCTGCTGGCCGCCGCGGCCATCGCGTAGGTGGATCGGTCGGGGGTGCGGGAGAAACCGGCCTCGACGCTCAGCACCCTGATTGGCGCCAGCCCGGATGGATTCACGAACAGAGCGCCCGCGTAGCCCGGCAGAGCAACGCCGGCGCCGGCCAGGCCGGCCGCTTGAACGCTGGACGGAAATCCGAGAATGATCGGAGTCGGCCGGGCCTGGCCGGCGACGGCGGGCGGGGCGGCGAGCAGCGCCAGCAGCGCGCGAAGGCGCCCGGCCATGATCAGCGGATCCGCACGATGCCGAAGCGGCCCAGCAGCGCCGGATCGAGCGGGTCGCCGGCTGAGTTCTTGTGGACTTGCAGATCCACCGCCGCGCTCTGGGCCCCCACTCCTCCCTGCACAATCAGGAAATGGCGGCCCGAGCCGGCCTTGAGCGTACCACTGCGGGAGTAGCTCCCGCCGATCACATCCGGTGCCAACGGGAAACCGGCCGGGAAGAACTGAGCGTTGCGCAGGTCGGTCCAGATACCGCGCAGCCCCCAACTCTTGTAACGAAGCCGACCGGTCGGCTCGGCGGGGAGGTCGGGGCCGTCATCGAGATAGCCGGCCATCAGCCATTGGGGAATCATCGTGGACAGATTGCCGCCGGTCACCGCCGTGAGATTGGCGGCGCCGGTGAGCTGGGTTCCAACCAGCGCGCGGGTGACGTCGGTTCCCAGGATCGTATCGGCGGCAAACTGATCCAGCGTCCACCGCAGGAACATCCAGACCGCCCCCCGCTCCGGAAGCGTACCCGACGAGCTGGTGGGAAAAATCACGAAGTTGGACTCGGTGTCCTTCAAGTAGTCGTAGGCGTTGAAGATGTCGCCGCTGGTATACTGGCTCCGGCACGAGGTAAACGTCGGCGCGCACTGCGCGCTGGGGATCAGCCGGCCTCCCAGCTCTTCGGCCAAGTGGGAGAGCGCCTCATTGAGCCACACCACCTCGGCGTTCCCGCCCCGAATCAGGGTGTGCTGGTTGAAGCTGATCATGTGCTGGAACTCGTGGATCAGCGTCGGCTTGAGATTGTCCACCGCGCTGCGGCGGGAGATGGCGTTGCAGGTGCCCGCCAGGGGCGCCGGCACCAGGGTGTAGAACACCTCGCCGCGATTCGAGTTGGGGTTGTTGAGCAGGTCACCCCCGAAAAAGAACCCCACCACTCGGCCGTTGGTGCAGTCCGGCGTGAGCGCGTTCACGGCATCGGTCATCAGGATCTCGACCACTCCGTTGCCGTCGATGTCGGATTCCCGCCCGAAGGCGGTGGTGTCGATCGGGAAATGGTAGGTGTCGAACGCCGTGCCCAACTCGGCGAAGTCGGCCTCCTGCAGCGGATCGCTCTGGGGCACCGAGTTGTCGATGTACACGGCGGAGTGGGAGCCCACGAAACGCGCGGTGGCCTGCACCGTGTTGAAGGCGCTGCAGGTCAGGTTGCCGCACACTTTGAAATCCTTGACCTCACCCACGACCGGCGGCACAGTCACCGGCGCCGCGGCGCGCGGCGCGATGAGCGCTCCGGGCTCGGCCCGCAGCTCCTGCTCCCGCTGGCGAAGCATCGCGTGGAACTCGAGAGCCGCGGACCGGCGGGGCGCCGCTCCCCCCTGTTCCGGAGATGCCGGTGCCGGCGCGGCCACCACCGCTCCCGGATTGCTGGCCCGGAGCAGATAGGACCCCTGGATGCCGGTGCCCGACGTGGCCCCGGAAGTTGCCGCGAGCACCAGGAGATACTGTGCGCCGGTGGCGCCGGCCGGGGGTAGCCGGAGGCAGCCGCTGGAGGTCGAAGGATCCACGACGAGGTGCTGGCCGACGCTGAGCTGGGTCACCGCTACCGCTGCGCAGGCCACGCTCGGCGTGGGCAGGGTACCTGGGTTTGGATTCGGACCGGTCGTGCCGCCCCCTCCGCAGGCAAGGCCAAGGCTCAGGAGCGCGAGCGGAACGATTTCAGGCCGGGAAGTTCTCATGGGGCGGATCTTGGTCCTCGAAAATCGGTGGTAAACATCATGCAAGTTAAGGCATGACAATGAGTTTTGACAATCGTCCCAAGCGCCGGTAGCTTCCCGATTCGATCGCGGCGGGACTCCCCGACAGGGTCACTCATTGACGTCCGCCGCGCCGCTCGGCAGCACGGAGACCCACCTAGAGAATGGCATTCGTCCACCTCCATACCCACAGCGAGTATTCCCTCCTCGACGGGGCCAACCGGATCAACGATCTGGTGGGACACGTCCAGAAGCTGGGGATGGACAGTCTGGCGGTCACCGACCACGGCAACTTGCACGCCGCCTGGAGCTTTCACGCTGAAGCCAAGGCCAAGAAACTCCGCCCCATTCTGGGGTTCGAGGCCTATCTCGCCTACGGGAATCGGCGCTCGTCTCAAAAGCCGCCCGACGCCCCGGCGCACTACAGCCATCTCGTGCTCCTGGCCCGGAACAAGGCCGGTTACCGCAATCTGATCCGGCTCTCATCGATCGGGTACACCGAGGGATTCTACCGGCGGCCCCGCATCGACAAGGAGGTGCTGGCCCGGCACTCCGAGGGCCTGGTGTGTCTCGCGGCCTGCCTCTCGGGCGAAGTGGCCCATTCGCTCCGGCAGGGCCGATACGAGGAGGCGAAGGCCTCCGCGGAATGGTTCTCCGGGTTGTTCGGGAAGGACGGCTTCTGGCTCGAGATCCAGGAACACGGCATCGCGGAGGAGCGGCTCGTCACCGAAGGCATGCTGCGACTCGGCCGCGAGCTGGGCCTGGGCGTGGTGGCCACCAACGACGCCCACTACCTCCGCCGCGAAGATGCCGAGGCCCATGACGTCCTGCTGGCCATCGGCACCGGGGCGGAGCTCGACGATCCCAAGCGGTTCCGTTTTACCGGGCAGGAATCGTACGTCAAGAGCGAGAAGGAGATGCGGGAACTCTTCCCGCAACACCCCGAGGCGATCGACAACACCGCCCGGGTGGCCGAGCTCTGCGAATTCGATTTCGAAAAGCGGTACCTGGTTCCCAGCTTCCCGCTGCCGGCGGAGTACACCGAGGAGAACGCGCTGCTCCGGGATCTGGTAGCCGCGGGCGCAACGGCGCGATACGGGGCGTCGCTGTCGCAGGAGGTCAGCGACCGCCTCGAGTACGAGCTCTCCGTCATCACCAAGGCCGGCTACGCCGGGTACTTTCTCATCGTCGAGGACTTCATCCGCGCGGCGCGGGACCGCGGCATCCCGGTGGGCCCGGGCCGCGGCTCGGCGGCGGGCTCGCTGGTGGCGTATTCGCTCAAGATCACCGACGTCGATCCGCTGCGGTTCGACCTGCTCTTCGAGCGATTCCTCAACCCCGAGCGCGTATCGATGCCCGACATCGACGTGGACTTCTGCTTCGAGCGCCGCGGGGAGGTGATCGAGTACGTCCGGGAGCGCTACGGCCGGGAGAGCGTCGGCCAGATCATCACCTTCGGGACCATGAAGGCGCGCGCCGCGCTCAAGGACGTGGCGCGGGTGCTCAAGATTCCCCCCGGGGAGGCGGACAAGATCACCAAGCTGATCCCCTCGGGGCCCGCCTACAGCCTCACCATCCCCGAGGCCATGAAGAAGGTGGACGAGCTCCGCGACCTGGTGAAGACCGCGCCGGTGTACCAGCGCATGGTGGACCTGAGCGCCCGGATCGAGGGCATCTCGCGCCATGCCTCGGTTCACGCGGCCGGCATCGTGATCGCGCCGGGCCCGCTTTCGGAATACGTGCCGGTGTGCACCGCGCCGACCAAGGGCGCGGGCCAGGCCGCCGACGGCGAGCAGGCCATCATCACCCAGTTCGAAATGGGCGCGCTCGAGCAGGTCGGCATGCTCAAGATGGACCTGCTTGGCCTCAAGACCCTCACGGTCATCCACGACGCCCTCGCGATGATCGCAGAGCGCACCGGCATTCTGCTCGACATGGCCGCCCTGCCGCTCGACGATCCCACGGTGTATGAGCTGCTGCGCCGGGGACGCACCGCCGGCATCTTCCAGTTCGAATCGGCGCTCGCAACCGACATGCTCCGTGCGATGAAGTGCGACCGGTTCGATGACCTGGTGGCCACCAACGCGCTGATGCGGCCGGGACCGCTCGACGCCGGGATGCATACCGTGTTCATCCGGCGGAAACTGGGCCAGGAAGCGGTCAGCTACCCTCATCCGTCGCTCAAGGAGATTCTGGAGCCGACCTACGGCGTCATAACCTACCAGGAACAGGTGATGCGCATCGCCAACATGCTGGCGGGCTTCACCCTGGCCGAAGCCGACGTGCTGCGCAAGGCGGTGGGCAAAAAGGACGCGGAGCTTATCAAAAAGGAGCTGGGCCGGTTTGTGGAACGCGCGGTGGCGCTCGGCATCAACAAGAAGCTGGCCGGGGAGATCGCCGCCCAGATCGAGACCTTCGGCCGCTACGGTTTCAACAAGTCCCACTCGGTGGCGTACTCGATCCTCTCCTATCAAACGGCATGGCTCAAGACCCACCACCCGGCCGAGTTCATGGCCGCGCTGCTCTCCTCGGAAATCGGCAGCACCGACAAGGTGGTGCAGTACATCAACGAGGCCCGCGAGCTGGGGCTCGAGGTGCTGGCGCCCGACGTCAACGAATCAGGATTCAAGTTCACGGTTGTGGGAGACCAGCGCCTCCGGTTCGGGCTGGGCGCGGTGCGTAACGTCGGTCGGGGCGCGATCGACTCGATCATCGCCGGGCGGTCGGCCGCACCTTTCGGCAACCTGGGCGACGTGGTGGACCGCATCGACCTTCGACTCTGCAACAAGCGGGTACTTGAGTCGCTGGTAGCCGCGGGGGCCTGCGATTCCCTCGGCGGCTACCGGAGCCAGCTCACCGCGGCCCTGGACGGGGTGCTGGGCGAGGCGCAGCTCAAGCAGCAGGAGCGGGAGGCGGGACAGGAGTCCCTCTTCGGCGAGGGGCCCGCCTCGCGGGCCCGGACCGTGCCCCTGCCCGACGTGCCCGATTGGCCCGAGGCCGACCGGCTGACCCGGGAGAAGGAAGTGATCGGCTTCTTCATTTCGGGCCATCCGCTGGAGCCGTTCCGGCCCGAAGTCGAGCTGTTCGGCACCCGAACCACGGCGACGCTTCATGAGTGGAGCGAGCACCCGGTCGCGGTGGCAGTGGTGGTCACCGCCGTGAAGCGCCAGATTTCCAAGAAGTCCGGGAAGGAATACGCCCGGATCGTTCTCGAGGATTTCCACGGCACCGCGGAGGCGATCGTCTTCCCCGAAAGCTGGGCGCGGCTGAATCAGGTGATCGTCGATGATGCGGCGCTCCTGCTAACCGGCGGCTACAGCATGCGGGACCGGGGCGAAGACCGGGTTCCTTTCGTGGTAGAGACCGCGCGTCCTCTGGCCGACCTTCGGCGATCCGGAGCCGTGGGCATCGCGCTCCGCTGGGCCGCTCCCGGCGCGCCGGAGCCCGCCCTGCTGCGCTCCGCCGCGGCGGTTTGCGCCGGCCACCCGGGGCCCGCGCCGGTCTATATTGACTGGTCCGACGGCAACGGCGAGGCGGTGCGGCTTCGGGCCAGGGGTATGAAGGTCGAGCCTGCCGAAAATGTGATACAATCCCTCCGAAGCCTCCTCGGCGCGGATGCCGTCCGCTACGTCAAGGTGGGGTAACCCAATGGCCAACGCATACACCCTCGACTTCGAGAAGCCGCTGCTGGAGCTGGAGCGGCAAATCGACGAGCTCAAGCGGGTGGGCGAAGAGCGGGAGATCGACGTGGCCGGTGAGCTCACCACGCTGCAGGCCAAGCTCGACGGCCTGCGCGAGGACATCTACCGGAGTCTTACTCCGATGCAGCGGGTGAGCGTGGCCCGGCACCCCAAGCGGCCCTATACCCAGGACTACCTGGGCACCATCTTCACCGACTTCGTCGAGCTGCACGGAGACCGGCTCTACCGCGATGACCTGGCCATCGTGGGCGGCTGGGCTCGCATCGGCGGCACGTCGGTGATGGTGATCGGCCACCAGAAGGGGCGGGATACGAGAGAGAACATCAAGCGCAACTTCGGCATGCCCCACCCCGAAGGCTACCGCAAAGCGCTCCGCCTGATGCACCTGGCGGCGCGCTTCCACGCCCCCGTCCTTACCCTCATCGACACCCCCGGCGCCTACCCCGGGCTCGGGGCCGAGGAGCGGGGCCAGTCGGAGGCCCTGGCGACCAGTATCCTCGAAATGGCCATGCTGCCCACACCGATCGTGGCCGTGGTCATCGGCGAGGGCGGGTCCGGCGGCGCGCTGGCACTGGGCGTGGCCGACCGGGTGCTCATGTTCGAGAACTCGGTGTACTCGGTGATTTCCCCCGAGGGCTGCGCCGCCATTCTGTGGAAGGACGCGAGTCAGCGGGAGCGGGCGGCCGAAGCCCTCAAGCTCACCGCCACCGACCTGCTCCAGTTCAAGGTCATCGACGAAATCATTCCCGAGCCACTGGGCGGGGCCCACCAGGACGCCGATACCGCCGGCGAAGCGCTGCGCGAAGCCCTGATCCGGCATGTGACCGAACTGCGCAAGATCCGGCCCGAGAAACTGGTCCGGAGACGCGCCGAGAAGTACGCGGGGATGGGCGTGTTCACGGAAGCCTGATGGCAGCCACCGTGGAAGTCCGCTTCAAGGGCAATCGGAAGGATTACTTCCTCTGGCCGGACGAAGCGGAACCGCTCCGGCTCTCCGATCCGGTGATTGTACCCGCCGATCGCGGGCTCGACTTCGGCCGCGTGTCAGCCGTGGGGGAGACCGCCACGAAGAAGTGCGCCAGCGGCTGCAGCGGTTGCGCGGTGGGCGAGACCAAAACGCCCGAGTTTACCGTGGTCCGGCGCGCCAGCCAGGAAGAGATCCGCAACGCCAATGACCTCCGCCGCTCGGAGGAAGACACCCGGCGTACCGTGCTGGAGCGGGTGCGAGCTCGGCACCTCGACATGAAGGTGAGCGACGCTGAGTGGCAATTCGACCGGAAGAAGCTCACCGTCTATTTCACCGCAGAGAAGCGGGTGGACTTCCGGGAGCTGGTGCGGGACCTCGCGTCCATCCTGCACACCCGGATCGATCTCCGGCAGATCGGCGCCCGGGATGAGGCGGCCCGCCTCTCCGGCGTGGGGCGCTGCGGCAAGGAGTACTGCTGCTCGACCTGGCTCACCACCCTTTCGCCGGTGAGCCTGGCGCTGGCCAAGGATCAGCATCTCTCCCTTAATCCGGCGCAGATCTCGGGCGGATGCGGCCGACTGCTCTGCTGCCTGAAGTACGAGCACGAGTTTTACGTCACGGCGCGGAAGCGGTTTCCCAAGGAGGGCAAGGCGCTCCGGACCTCACGCGGGGCCGAGCGTGTGGTGGCCGTGGACATCTTCCGTGAGCGGGTTTTCCTCCGGAGCGACGAGCAGGGCCCCCGCATCATTTCCCTGATCGACCTTCGCGAAGAGCTCGAGCGTTTGGGGGAGCCCTCACCGGAGTCGAGAGGCCAGCGCCCGGCCGAGCCCGCAAGCGGACCGCAGCGCACCGCCCCGCCCGAAGAAACTCCGGCCCCGCGCCCGACGGCCTCCCTGGCCGGCAAGCCGGAAGCCGGGCCGGTGAACAGGGCCCCCGATGGACCGGTTGAAGCGGGGGCCGCCGCTCCGGCGGGCGAAACCCGCAAGCGGCGGCGGCGGCGCAGGCGGAAGGGTCCCCGTCCGGATGACGGCGCGCCCCCATCCCCGCCCCCACTCCTCGGGGCCTGAGTGGCGAAGTTCTACCTCACCACCGCCATCGACTATTCGAATGGCGATCCTCACCTCGGCCATGCGCTGGAAAAGGTGGGGGCCGATTGCCTGTGTCGCTACCGGCGTCTGCGCGGTGACGACGTTCATTTCCTGATGGGGATGGACGAGCACAGCCAGTCGGTAATCCAGGCGGCGGCGGCGGCCCACGTCGCTCCGGCCGTCTGGGTCGAGAAGATGGCGGCACGGTTCGCGGACTTCTGGCGCCGGCTCGAATGCAGCAACGACGACTGGATCCGCACCACCGAGCCGCGCCATCACGCGGCGGTTGCGGCGCTGCTCGAGGCCATCCGGGAGCGCTCCCCCGACGATCTCTTCCAGGGTGAATACGAGGGCCTCTACTGCAACGGGTGCGAGGAATTCAAGACCGAGGCCCAGATGGTCGGCGGCCGCTGCATCGAGCACCCGACCCTCGAGCTGGTCCCGACCCACGAACGGAACTGGTTTTTCCGGCTGAGCCGCTACGGCGAGCGCCTGCTGGCGCTGATCGGTTCGGGTGATCTCGCGGTGGAGCCGGAGATCCGGCGAAACGAAGTGGTCCGGCTGATCGAAGGCGGGCTGCAGGACGTGTCGGTCTCCCGCCAGCGGCTGGAATGGGGTATTCCCTTCCCGGGCGATCCGCAGCAGACCGTCTACGTTTGGTTCGACGCGCTCATCAACTACCTCACCGCGACCGGCTATCCGGAAGCCGGCTACCGGCGACTCTGGCCGGCGGACGTGCACGTCATCGGCAAGGGCATCACTCGCTTTCACTGCGTGATCTGGCCCGCCATGCTGCTCGCCGCCGGGATTGACTTGCCTCGGAAGGTCTGGGCCCACGGCTACGTGCAGTGGGGCGGCGCCAAGATGTCCAAGACGGCGGGAACGACGGTGAGTCTCGACACCGCCATCGAGCGGCACGGACCGGACGCGCTGCGCTATTTCCTGCTCCGGGAAATCGGATTCGAGGGTGACGGGAATTTCACCTGGGAGCGTTTCGACGATCGGTACACCGCCGACCTGGCCGACGGCCTGGGCAACCTCGCGTCACGGTCCCTGGCGATGCTGGCCAAGTATCGTGGAGGAGTGGTGCCTGCGGACACCACCGCCACGGCGCTCGACGCCGCCGCTACGATCGCACTTGCCAGCTACGCCGCGGCGATGGACCGATTCGACGTCCGGGGCGGCGCCGACGCGGCCTGGTCCCTGGTCACCGAGGCCAACCGGTACATCGTGCGTACCGCTCCGTGGACCCTCGCCAAGGAGGGAAAGGAGGCGGATCTCGATCAGGCGCTCGCCAGTCTGGCGCGGTGCCTCTATCGCCTGGCGGTGCTGGGAGCGCCGTTCCTCCCGGAAAAATGCGCGCTCCTCTACCAGTCGCTGGGAAGGGCCGGACGCCCTGAGGGCGCGCACTGGGACTCTCTCGCGAACCCACCGGTAGCGGGAGATCGGACCAACCGCGCGCCGGTGCTTTTCCCCAAGCCCGAGCCGGGACCTCCGAGGTTGTAGAGCTGTAATCTCCCGTGTCGTAACCCGCGACATCACAAATATTTAGACACCGGCTTCGCGCTTGACAGCGGCGCCGCCGGGGGGCATTATATCCCCGGCCCCGCTTTCTCCGAGGGCCGTGCAGTGCCCCCTCGTCGGCGGCTGTTCCGTCTCCGGCGATTCCGAAGCGATCCAAGTGTTTCGCAGGTGTCCGGATGTCCAAGCGTCGCTGGACCATCGTCATCGTGCCACAAGGCTCGAGCGCCTCGAAAATCATCGAGGTATCACATACTGCGCTCAAGCTCCTCGGGAGCCTGGGCGTGGCCGCGATGATGCTGGCGATGCTGCTGGGCTACGCCACGATCCGCCGCACCCTCAATCTCGCGCGGGCCGAACGGCTCGAACAGGAAAACGCCCGCCTCACCGACGAGCTGAACCTGCTTTCCAGCCACGTGAGCGCCCTTACCGACAGCATGGCGTCGCTCGAAGTGCGGGAGGCACAGCTTCGGCTGCTCGCCAACGTCGATCCGATTGATCCTCAAGTCCATGCGGTCGGCATCGGGGGCCCGCTGCCAACGGCAGAGCCCACGCCGCCGTCGAGCGAGCTCCTGGGCAGGGCCGGTCTGGTCCGCGTGGATCTCAACGCGCTGATCCGCCGCGCCAACCTGCTCTCGGTGTCGTTCCGCGAAGCGGGCGACAGCCTGGCGCTCCACGCGGAGCGGCTCGCCGCCACGCCGTCCATCATGCCGACGGCCGGCTGGCTCACCAGCGCCTTCTCACGAATGCGAAATCATCCAATCCTGCACGTGGCTCGCGCGCACGAGGGCCTGGACGTCTCGGCACCGATGGGCACGCCGATCGAAGCGCCGGCCAACGGGGCCGTGGTGCAGGCCGGCTGGGAAGCCGGGTACGGCAACACCGTGACGATCGATCACGGCTACGGTATCGTCACCAAGTTTGCCCACGCGTCGCGCATTCTGGTCACGGTGGGCGACAAGGTCGAGCGCGGCGACCGCATCGCGCTGGTGGGAGCCACCGGCCTTTCCACCGGCCCACATCTGCACTACGAAGTGCATGTGAACGGCCGGCCGGTGGATCCGCGGCGCTACATCCTTCCCGGGGTCGTGACCGACTAGGAAACAGCGAGTAGCGAGTAACGAGGAGGGAAAGCAAAGAGCCCCGGCCACTCGCCGGGGCTTTTCAATGGCACGACTGCCTGCTCCCTAGAACTTCACCTTCGGTGCCTCCGCCGCCCCCGGCGTGGTCAGCTCGAAGTATTCTCTCGGCTTCCCGTGACCGGAGATTTTCGCGGTCAGGTTGTAGGGAAAGCGCCTGATATACGCGTTGAAGTCCTCGACCGTCTTGTTGTAGTCCTGCCGGGCCACCGAGATCCGATTCTCGGTTCCCTCGAGCTGATTCTGCAGATCCAGAAAGTTCTGGTTCGACTTGAGTTCGGGATACGCCTCGGCGATCGCGATGAGCCGGCCCAGCGCCGGGGTGAGGGCCTGGTTGGCCTCCGCCATCTGCTGGAGGTTGCCGCTCTGCACCGCCCCGCTCAGCCGGCTTCTCGCCTCGGCCACCGCGATGAACACGGTGCTTTCCTGCCGCGCGAATCCCTTCACCGTCTCGACCAGGTTCGGAATCAGGTCGGCCCGCCGCTGCAGCTGCGTCTTGATCTGCGCAGCAGCGGAGTTCACCGCTTCGTCCTTGGTTTGAATCGTGTTGTAGCCACAGCCGGTCGCGAGCAACGTTGCGGCGGCCAGCACCGCAAACGAACGCCGAAGCGTGCCCATCAAAGACCTCCTCGAGTGAATTGATCGGTAGCGCGGACCGCTGCCGCGACCGCGGAAAGATACCCTTCGAACAGCTCGGGAGCGCAGCCGTGCTCCCCCTTCCGGCGACGTTCCCACAGCTCGGCCACCGGCTCCGAATTCAGCCCCAGCGACTCACCCGCCGCGGCCAGGCAGGCCGGTGTCCCCGGCGGAACCGGCTTCCCCGCCAGCGCCAGGCTCACCCGGAACAGCGTGGCGATGGAGCTCACCGAACCGGCCACCACCTGGCCCAACAACTTCGAATCCCCAAAGCCGGCGGCGTAGGCCTGGCGGAGACGCAGCAGCTTGGCCCGCAGCTCGGCCTCGAGGGCGCGGCGCAGATCGGCCGGATCCACCCGGCGGCCCGCCACTGGGTCGGCACCGCGCAGCACGGTGTGCGCGACCTGCATGTCGGTGATTTCGATCGGGAAGACGTCCGTGGCCCGCTCCCATTCCTGCCGCTCGATCAGCAGCGGCGGTGGCTGCCGCTCGCGGCGCAATCCCTCCAGCGCACCTGAGATTTTCCGGAGCGACGCCGGGTCCAGCGTCTCGGAGATCACCAGGAGATTCACATCCGAGACGCCCGCGAGAAATTCCCCCCGCGCGCCGGAGCCGTAGAGCACGGCGGAATACCCGGACGGCAGCACGGCGTCGAGCTGGCCCAGCGCCGGGGTCACGATTCGATCAAGGGCATCCTGCATCAGAATCTCCCTCCCGCGCCGCCGCCGCTGAATCCGCCGCCTCCACCGAACCCGCCGAAACCCCCGCCCCCGCCGCCGAAACCGCCCCCGCCGCCAAAGCCGCCTCCGCCCCAGAAGATTCCGCCGCCGCGCCGGCGGCCCCCCCGACCCCGGCTGCTATTGACCGCGAGGATCATGATGATGATCACCACCAGCACGATCTTGAACAACGGCCTGGG
>JAYUAL010000265.1:0-1751 GCA_043741355.1 Gemmatimonadales bacterium
CTTGCGAGCGCGCACGAGGCGGGCGTGGTGCACCGGGACATCAAGCCGGAAAACCTGATGCTCGACGGGAAGACCGGGCGGGTTCTTCTGATGGATTTCGGCATCGCGAAGGCGATGGATTCCTCGATCGAGAATTCGCTCACCGGCACCGGTGTGGTGATCGGGACCCCGCAGTACATGAGCCCCGAGCAGGCCATGGGGAAGAGCGCGCCCGATCCCCGGAGCGACCAGTACTCGCTGGCCATCGTCGGCTACCAGATGCTGACCGGACGGGTGCCCTTCATGGGAGAAAACGTCCGGGAGGTCATCGCGCGGCAGCTCCTTGAGGAGCCGATCCCGCTCTCGCGGCTGGTGGCGAACATCCCCTCGGCGGTGTCGTCCACCATCCACCAGGCGATGCGCAAGGAGCCGGGGCAGCGTTTCGCGTCGATGGGCGCGTTCGCGAAATCGTTGCGGGGTGAGCTGCTGACCGCGGCCGAAGGCGGCGCCATCCGGCGCGAATCGAGCTTCGACATCCCGACGCCGAAGCGGCCCTGGCTGGCGGCGTTGGGGGGGCTCCTGGTGCTGGGCGGATTGGGATTCGGATCCTACCGGGCAGGCCTGTTCACCGCGGCGACCCCCTCGGCTTCCGGCACCCCGTCCGAATCCACCAGCGCGGTGCACCCGGAATCGGTGCGGAGGGCGGTTCCTTCCCCGAGGCGGCCCGGAGGCGCCGTCGCGGTGCGCCCCGAAACCACCGTGTCCGCCGCGCTGCCGCCGCCGCCCGCCACCTGCGACGCCGCGGTTCGGGTGAGCGAGTGGGCGATTGCGTTTGCCCGGTGCACCGAAGAAGCGGGCACCACCGCGCTGGCGTCGCGCCATCTCGGAATGCTCTATGCGGAAGGCCACGGTGTCGAGCGCAACGAGCGCCTTGCGGCGGTTCATCTCACCTTCGCCGCCGACAGCCTTGATCCGGTTGCCGTGCTCGAAATGGCACGACGCTACGAGACCGGCCGAGGCGTGACACTGGACCCGGTCAAGGCCGCGCGGAAATACCTGGTCGCGGCCAACCTGGAGCTGCCTGAGGCCTACGCCATTGTCGCCCGCCGCTATGACGAAGGCAATGGACTCCGCGAGGACCCCAAAGAAGCAGTGACCTGGTACCTGAAAGCCGCCGAGGCAGGAGACCCGGCGTCGATGACCCGGCTTGGTGCCGCGTTCACAAAGGGAAGAGGCGTCAAGAAGGACCAGGCCCAGGCCACTATCTGGTATTCCAAGGCGGCGGGGAAGCAGGAGCCCGAAGCCGAGTATCAGGTGGGGATGATGCTGATCAAGGGCAAGGGCGGCTACGCCCAGGACGAGAAGGCCGGGCTCGACTGGCTCCAGAAAGCGGCAGCCCATGGACACGCCCTGGCGAAGGAGGAGCTGGCCCGCCGGGGCGGATGATTCAGTCCATCGTCCAGATCAGCGCCCATCCGATCGCGATCCAGATCAGCTCCCTCATCCTGCTCAGTGCAGCGGCCGCGAGCCCCAGTGCCGGCGTCACCCCGATCCAGCCGAACATCACGTAGAGGGCGCCTTCCTTGGCCCCGAGCTCGAACGGAAGGAAAATCAGTACGTTGACCACGAGGGATGAGAAGCTGCCCACGACGAATGCCTTGATCGGATCCACCCCCAGGCCCATCCCGTACAGGATCACCCAGTACTCGGCCAGCGCCAGGATCCGGCCCGCCATTTCGAAGCCCAGCGCCGCGTAGAAGCGGCGGGGATTC
>JAYUAL010000266.1:0-1749 GCA_043741355.1 Gemmatimonadales bacterium
CCGGCCGGCAGCGTGGTAGACTGTAAGAAGTTCTCGGGGTGCGCCGACCGGCGTCCGCTCCCGAAAGGAGGACCCGATGTCCCGCCATTCGCTTCCCACAGCCCTCGCCCTGGCACTCATCGCGGCCGCCCAGGCGGGCTTCCCTGCCCCGGCGCTATCCCAGACCACCTCAGGCGTCATCGGGCGCATCTTCGACGAGCGGACCAACCAGGTTCTGAGCGACGTATTGATCTTCGTCGATTCGACCCGGCGCGAAATCTCCATCTCGAGCCAGGGCCGCTTTGTGCTTTCCAATCTTAGGGCGGGCGCCCACCGGGTTGAGATTCGCGCCATCGGCTACCGCCCCCACATCCTCGCCATGACGCTGATCGAGGGCCAGGTGCTGGAGCGCGAATTTGCGATGGTCTTCTCCGGCGAACGGCTCAGCGATATTTCAGTCGAGGCGCGCAATTCGAAATTGCTGCCTCGCTTCGCCGACTTCGAGCGCCGCCTCCGCAATGGAATGGGAACTTATATCACCCGGGATGAGATCAAGTCGCGGGGCTACACCCGGATGGGGGACGCGCTGCGCACCGTGAAGGGGGTTCGGGTGAACTGCGGGCCGGTGGACTGCTCCATCCACATGGTGCGCTCCTCCGCCGGCTGTTTTCCCACCTTCTATGTGGACGGGCACGTGGCGCGGAGCTTCGCCGAGAGCACGGCGATCAGCGACGTGCAGGGCATCGAAGTGTACCGGGGCGGCGCCGAGGCGCCGGGCGAGTTCGCCGGCGACGGCGCCATGTGCGGTGTGATCGTCATCTGGACCAGAGCGGCACCCTAGACCGCGCTACCGCCTGATTACCACCTCGCTCTGCCCCGGGGCCACCCGGGTCTCACTTGTCGCCCCGCCCGGCCACCGCACGAACACCGATTTCGGCCCGCTCCGCCGCGCGAACACCTGCACGAATCCGTCCTCGCTCCAGTAGTTGGACCCCGCCCGGATCTCCCGGAGCGGGCTGTCCCCGTCGGCATAGCGCACCCGGATCTCGGCCCCGACCGCCCCGGGATTCCCGGACGGGCCGATCAGGCGGACCCGCAATCCCGGCACCGCGCCGGTGTTTCGGAGCAGACGGAGCTCGGCACCATTCTGGGCCACCGCCAGATCCACCCGGCCGTCTCCATCGTAGTCCGACGCCGCGGCGCCGCGCTGGTCGCCGTAGATCCTGATGCCGGATTTCTGCCCCGGTACCGCCGCAAAAACCCCCTTGCCGTCTCCCAGAAGCAACAGCCCCCGGCCCGCGTCTAACCGCGGTGACCCGACTTCGGTTTGGGAAAAATTCTGGCCCAGGAACAGGTCCTCGTATCCGTCGCCGTTGAAATCGGCCGGCACCGCCGCGAACGCCGGCGCCTCCTGAGCTTCCGACGGCAGGGAGACCGCCTCGAAGCGGCCCCCGCGGTTCAGAAAAACGGTGTGGTCGAGCGTGGTGAGCTGGATTCGCACGGCCCGGCTGAACGGCTCGCCGATCACTTTGTCGATCGGGGCGTCGGCGTATTCGGCGAAGGAGGGGATCCGGGTTCGGAGGTCGGGCATCGCCCAGGCAAGACGGGAGAACGATGCGGCTGGAGCGATCGCGTTGAGCCTGGGATCGAGCTTTCCAAAGAGCAGGCCCACCTCTGAGGTTGCCCGAAAGTTGCCGACGTACATGTAGAGAGGCGCGGCGGAGTCGGTGGGAAACGGCACATTTCTGCCCCAGTTGGTCGCGACCAGAT
>JAYUAL010000267.1:0-1747 GCA_043741355.1 Gemmatimonadales bacterium
GCCACGGCGCCTGAGCCGGCCCCGCAATTTGCGCACGACCTGGGCGGCCTCCTCGGGCGGCAACGGCCTCGGATGGAGCCCGGCGAACACCGAGATCCCACCATGATCCACGACCCGGCCCAGTACCGCGTCCCGCACCACGAGCTGCCGCGAGCCGAGCACCTCGACAAGGCTTCGCGTTTCCCCGGTCAACAAGTCCGCGACGGTGAGCCCGATCCCGGGTGCCACCTCCCGGACCTCCCAGACCGAGAGCCACGCCTGTCGCTGCGCCGCCAGCCAGGATCGCTCATTGTCCGACAGGCCGCGGCCCCGTTCGGCCACGAACCAGTCCACCACCGGGCGTCCTTCCACCGGAAAGTGATACACCGACCAGGGCATGAACAATTGCGCCGCAAGCTTGGCGTCGCGGAATGCATCCCCTGCGCGTAACCACCCGTCGCCAAACCGTTCTCTGGCGTAGCGGGCCATGCGCAGCACCAATTGCTCATCCGTGGTGTGGACGTCGGGAACTCCCGGAGGCCGCTTGGAGCGCTGGTCGTCCTCGTAGTGGCACTTCTTGTACTTCTTGCCGCTGCCGCACGGGCAGGGATCGTTGCGCCCCGGCGGCGCCCGGCGACTGGACGGCTCCTCGAGGCCAAGACTCAGGGAGGGGCCGGGCCCGGAACGCTCGGACCCTGGCTCCGAATCGGAGGGCGACGTCAGCCACACCGTGGAGCCGTTGCGTACGTACGACTCGGAGCCCATCACCGGCAGGCCCTGTTCGAGCGACTCCCGGTGCCGGTGAGAGAATTCCGTCAGGGCCGACGCGCACAACTCGACGAGCTTGACGTCGTGCGCGGTCACCGGACGCGGCATCCCGTCGCGGTCACGCTGCTCGATCACCGGGTAGGCGCGGGGCCCGGCCACCGGCCAGGCGTGCTTGCTCACTTCACGCCGCATGCGGGGAGGGAGATCCCGGCGTTGCTCGAAGGTCAGCGAAAGTGCGCTGCCGCCGAGATCGATCGGCGTATCGATGTCGGCCGCGGGGTCCCCATAGGACACCCGTTCGGAAGCCGCCAGGAAGGCCTCGAAGCCATCCATCGAAGGAGAGATGAGGAAGCCGAGCGATTCACCCAGCCCGCCGATCACGCTGACACAGGCTTCGTGCACCTTCAGATCCGGGATGTCGAGCCGCAGGGTCAGGTCGTCATCCATCACCTTCCACGGCGCCGCCTGGTAGAGCTTCCTGGCGCTTTCGAACAGTTGCGCCACTGCAGCAGCGGATACGCCATTGTCGAAGTAGCTCGGCTCCGGCGCTGCGGACCCCAGGTCTTCCGCCATAGCGCCGAGCACGATATCCAGCTCGGGTGTAGGGGCGAGGATGACACGAATTCTGTTGCCGAAGAAGGCCCGAACTTCCGCGGCCTGGTCAGGATCGGCGATGCGGACATGCTGGGGCTGTCTCGGTTGTCCAACCATCGGTCGCGCCATCGCATCCCGCAGCGCCCGGGCGAACGGCAACGGCGCTTCATCCGGTGAGAGCAGCGCGAAGCCCACGACGATGTCCTCGGGCCGCTCGACCCAGAGAACGACCTCGGGCCGATAGCGCGATTCGCTGTCCTGCACATACATCGGAAGCGTGAGTCGGCCACCGACCCACTCGCGGGCACCGGCCATATTGCCCGAGCGGCTCCCTTTGGCGCGACCGCCCGGCGTAGAGACCCGCTTCATCGCAGCCACCCGTCCACCCCCTCCCTGACAAATTCAT
>JAYUAL010000268.1:0-1744 GCA_043741355.1 Gemmatimonadales bacterium
CATCACCAGCACCAGGCCGAGCCAGTAGCCCGGCATCGCGTTCAAGGCGACGGTGAGCGCCGAACCCATCGCATCAAGTCCGCGGCGCCGGGTGTTGGCCTGCAGCGCGCCAATCGCGATGCCGCCGGTCCAGCTCAGCAGAATGGAGAGCGACACCAGCAGCGCGGTGGCCGGCCAGGCTTCACCCAGGAGAGCGGCCGCCGGGCGGCCGTGCGCGATGCTCCGGCCGAAGTCTCCCTTGAGGGCGCGCCCCAGCCACTGCGCATACTGCTCGGCGACCGGGCGATCGAGCCCCAGCGCGTGCCGCTCGGCCGCGAGCTGCTCCGGCCCCGCGGAGGGGCCCAGCAGCCGCTGCACCGGGTCGCCCGGGGCCAGGTGCAGCAGCAGAAAGGTGAGCGTGACCACACCCAGCACCACGGCGACGCCGCGCAGCAGGCCGTGCAGAATTCCCCGGGACATGCCGGAGAATCTACTCCCGGTGTACACTTGGGGGTGCGCCGCCCGGTCGCCTGCCTGGTACTCTCCGCCCTCGCCTGCTCCAGCGTGCCTCGGCGGGCCAACACCGTCATCCTGGCGTCGGGGGCGGATCTCCAGAGCGCCAACCCGCTCCTCACCACCCATCCCCTCGCCCGGCAGGTGCAGCGTTACGCCCTGCTGGTGACCCTGGTCCGCTACGACAGTACGCTCACGCCGATTCCGTACCTTGCGCGTTCGTGGCACTGGTCAACGGACAGTACGACGATCACCCTAAGAATCTTTGCTGGGCTCCGTTGGCACGACGGCTCGCCTACAACCGCGCATGATGCGGCCTGGACCCTCGAAGCGGCCCGGGCCCCCGACACCGGATATCCCCGCCAGAACGACTTGGCCACGCTCCTTTCCGCAGCGGCCCCGGACGACTCGACGCTGGTGCTGCGCTTCTCCAGGGCCACGCCCCGGATTCCCGACGTGCTTACCGACTTGGGTCTCCTGCCCCGGCACCTGCTCGACACCGTGCCACGGGGCGAGCTGCGCCGCGCCGCGTGGAACCAGCAGCCCGTCGGAAACGGCCCCTTTCGGTTCGTGGCGCACGAAGCCAACCGGCGCTGGATCTTCGTCAGGAACCCCGATTTTCCGGTGGAGCTGGGCGGGCCACCGCGGCTGGAACGGTTCGTGGTGGCCATCGTCGACGAGCCGACCACCAAGCTCGCCGCACTTACCTCCGGCGAGCTCGACCTGGCCGGCATCAATCCCGCCCACGCCGAATTCGTGCGGCGGAATCCCCGGCTCCGGGTGCTCGACTACCCGCTGCTCTACAGCTACGCGCTCCTGCTCAACACCCGCCGGCCACCCTTCGATCGGCTCGCCGCGCGGAAAGGTCTCGATGCCGCGATCGATCGCCGCGCTATTGTCGACGGCGTCCTCTTCGGGTTCGGCACTCCGGCCACGGGGCCGGTGCCGCCGCCGCTGGAGGGCCGGAAGGCGGGAAGCCGGGAGGATGGGAAGACGGGAACAGCCCTCCGGGATCACGGCGTGCGATTCGAAATGCTCACGGTGGGCAGCGGCGAAGCCGCGCTGGAACAAATGCTTCAGGCCCAGTTCCAGGCCGTCGGAGTGCGCGCCGACATTCGCCAGCTCGAGCTCTCGACCTATCTGGACCGCGTCGAAGGACCGGGACATGACTTCGATGCCGCCGTGCTCGGCTTTTCGGGAGATCTGGGACTCGGGCACCTGGCGCGTCTCGTTGCCCTGGCGGGTTTGCGGC
>JAYUAL010000269.1:0-10073 GCA_043741355.1 Gemmatimonadales bacterium
TTGATGATCTCCCCGGTCTCGACGTTGATGATGCGCGCGTCGACCCGGAAGTCCCCGTACAAGTCGATGAACGAGCCGGCAATCATGTACCGCGCGCCAACCAGCTTGCCGATTTTCGCGGCAGTTTCGCGGTCGACCCGTTCCGCGACAGCCAAGCCCTGCTCGTCGAGCAGACGCTGAATCTCGCCCCGGTCTACCAGGCGAACATTCGGGTTCTGGGCCAGCTCGCTGATCAGCATTGCGGCGATACCCTTCCGCAATGCGTCGAAGTCTTCCTTGTCCTTTCCGTAGCTGCCGCCGTTCTCGAAAGACAGGACGGCGATGCCGGGACGGCTGTCCTGCGCCCGGGCAGGCGCCGCGGCGATCGACACGAGCATCGCCACCATCGCCGCAGCACCGAGCACCCGTCCAGTCGTCCAGCCGGTGAAGCTCATCGGTTCCTCCTTGAGGGACTTGTCCAACAGCCCATGCCGTTTTGCAAGAACCCTACCACGCCGCCCTGCCACTTAGGCGGTCTGTCGCGTGGGGCAACTCGTTACCCTAAAGGTAGTTGAAAGATGGCAGGTTGGTGAACCGGACGCCGTGATCCAGGTCACCGTCCGGTTCCGAAGCGGGCAATCCGGCTTCCGGGACAGGTGGGCTCAAACCGCCCGCTGGGCCGCCAGGCGCAGGGCGTGGGGATCCAGCAGGACGGTTTCCCGCCGGGTGACCGAAATGACGTTACGGAGCACAAGATTGCGCATGGTCCGGGAAACGGTCTCGCGGCTCGCTCCGACCATCTGGCCCAGGGACGCGTGGGTGAGACGCCGAGTGATCCGGATCCCGGTTTCGCCGCCTTCCTCCCGGGCCAGCTCGAGCAGCAGGTTGGCGAGGCGGCCGTTCACGTCCAGTAGCATCAGGCTGGCGATAGTGTCGTCGGCGCGGCGGAGCCGCTGGGAGAGCTCCCGGAGCAGCGAGACGGCAAGCTCGGGGGAGCGCTTGAGCCGGTTCTGGAAATCCTCGCGATGGAGCTGCAGCAGTTCGGTGTCTTCCATTGCGATGACGTGGGCCGAGCGCGGCTCGTCGTCGAGGAGGGCCATCTCCCCGAAAAAACTGCCCGGACCGAGCACCGACAGGATCACTTCGCGTCCGTCTTCGGCCACCACACTCACCTTGACCTGTCCGCTTCGGATCAGGAAGAGGGCGTCTCCCCGGTCGCCCTGGGAGAGAATCATGCTGCCCCTGGACTGGCGCCGTCCCCGCACCAGTTGGGCGAAGGCCACGAGATCCGCCTCGGGGACTTGCCGGAAGAGTGGAACGGTTCGGAGCACGTCCAGCGGATCGAGGGCCATGCATCCTCCCCGCGGAGAGTCGATCGAGGGACCAGTGTTCAGCGCGGTAGTGTGGGCCGCCGCGGGGCGCGCCGTCAAGGGCCGGGATCAGGGCGCTGCTTCCATTCAAATAGAAGCAGCGCCTCATTTAGAGGCCGAGTGGCCCCCGCCGCGTTAAGCAGGTAGGTTAAGTAGAGAAGCTCTTCCCTCCTCGCAAGACCGCCAGTATACCCGCAGCGAAAAACCCGGAGCGTCCATGGTCCTCGCGATTGCCTTCGCGCACGTGTGGGGCGTTATCCAATTGATCATTCTGGCAAGCCTGGCCCGCACTGTCCGGGTGCGGACTGTGCTCGCGGCGATCGCCGTGGGACTCTATGCGATCGGTCCCCTGACCGTGCTGCTCCAACTAGGTTGGATCCACCTCGCCGCTTCGCTGACGGGCACGCCGGTCGCCCAGGTGCAGAGCTTCGCCTCGTACACGCTGGACCCATTCCTCGAAGAG
The DNA here is from genome assembly GCA_043741355.1 of Gemmatimonadales bacterium. Taxonomy (GTDB): domain Bacteria; phylum Gemmatimonadota; class Gemmatimonadetes; order Gemmatimonadales; family GWC2-71-9; genus JABFSM01. Next base: position 1,813 of record JAYUAL010000269.1, read on the forward strand.
GCCCTGAAGCTGCTGCCGCTGGCGCTGCTCCTGCTGCTGGTTCCCGCGATCCGGCGGCAGTGGTCGGTGACCGACTATGTCCTGATCGCCGCCGCGACCGGCTCCGGGTATGGCCTGGCCGAAAACATGTATCGCTACGCCGGCTCTCCCGACGCGGCACATGCCGTCGCCGGCGGCTGGGCCATCGTCATCGGGAAGTATACGCTGCTGGTGCCAGGCATCCTGAGCACCTTGACCTCGTGGCTCCCGGCCGGCACGGTGTCTATCGACGAGACCATTCACGTGAATTCCCACCTGGTGTGGTCCGCGATCGGCGGACTCGCCATGGGATTGATCGTCCGGAACCGCACGAAGGCGGACCGCCTGGTCGCGGGCGGCCTGCTCCTGTATATCGGACTGGATCACGCCTCCGGGAACGCGGCGCTCTACACCGGCTCCTGGCTGTCGTCCCTGGCGCCGGCGCTCCACGCGCTCGCGATCTGGGGCGGCGTGTTAGTTACCGGGGCCGTGGCGGCAGCGTGGTGGCTCGACCGGACCGCGCAGCCCACCGCCGATGCGCAGGAGCCGCTCCTTGCCGCCGAGCGCTCCGTGTCACCCCGCATCAAGGGGACGGTCAAGGCCGCGATGAGCCGGCTGCCTTGGTCGATCTCCTGGGTGGGCGGGTTCACGCGGACGCGCCGAGCCTGGGGCGCCGCGCGCGCCACCGCGCCTGAGGGTCAGGATCAGGATGCCTTGCTGGCGGCCGTCGTCGCCCGACGTGATCTCATCGACCGTGCGCTGACCCGTCCCGAATCTCCCCGGCGGCTGCCGTCCGGCCTGACGCGGGCCGCGCTGCGCGGCGCGTTGCGCTCGCCGGCGGTGATCTTCTCGCTGGTGCTGTTGGTGCCCTCCATCCTCTTCCTGATCGTCAGTGGCTTCCCCCAGACCGCCGGGATTCAGGCGGCGATGCGCGGGCCCCTCCTGTGGCCGATGGTCCTCCTCATCACGGTCGCCGCTCAGGCTCGCATGGCGTGGGGCGTGATCGTCGGAGTACGGAAGTGGTCGAAGACCCGGCGGCTCCCGATGGGCGACGATGCCGCGATCGCCGGGCTCCAGCTTGCGTGCGGGGTTGGCGCGGTCGGGCTCACAGGGTTCACGTTGATGCGCGTGTTCGGCGGTCTCTCGGCGGGATCGAGCATCGTCTCGAGCGCACACGGGGCGGATGCGGCGAACCGGCTGGATCCGGACAATGCGTTGGATCTGTCCAACGGGGCCGGTCCCGCGGGACGATGACGACCCTTTGGGCTACTGGGGCGGAGTGGACGACCAGGACACCGCACCGGGCGACCCCGGGGCGAGTGCGCCCTCCATCGTGTCGGAAGCCGAGAGTGCCGGGATCGCTGCCGCCGGGGCGGCAGAGCCCGAGTACGCCGAGGTCCCGGGTATGGATGTGGACGCGAGCAGCAATGGCTCGCCCGAGGACGTCGCCGCCGCCCAGGCCGACGCGCGCGCAGCCCAGGCCGAGGCCGATGCGCAGGCCGCCCAGGAATTCCACAAGAAGGCCGTAGACGCCTGGGACGCGGCCGAGCGCGACAAGAATGCCGGTACCGACCCTGGGGTTGACGCCGCGCGGGAGCGCACCCGCAAGGCCCTTGAGGCGGCCGAGTCGGCTGATCCCGCGGACCGCGACATGCTCCGCGCGGAAGCCGATGCCGCCAAGGCCGCCGAGCGGAAAGTCCTGGACGATCGCTGGGCTAGAACGTCTGCCGAGGAGGAAGACGCCAAGAACGCCGCGGGCGTTGCCGAGAACGGGATGAATGAAGCCAACGCCAAGGCGGCCGAGGCGCGCCAAGCGGCCGGTGATGCCCAGCAAGCCGCCGACCGCGCCGCCGATCCCCTGGGCACCGCCGCAGACGAGGCGGACAAGAACTATGCGGCCGCGCAGGCCAAGGAATGGAGTGCCTTCCAGGAGCGCGACTCCGACTATCCGGCCGCCCTGAAGGCGTCAGCCCTCGCCAGGGAGCAGGCCGAGGCGGCCCGGGCCGCTGCGAATGCCGCCAAAGACGTTCGCTCCGCAAGCGTCATCGGGGTGGACAAGCCATGAGGTGGCCCATCGGATTGGCCGCCGGCATCGCGATGGTTGCGCAGGGCGTCGCCGCGCAGACCGCGCCGTCCATCCCCCTCGAGGCGGGTCTTACCATCGTATCCGCACTGCGGTTTCCCGAGGGCGACCGGGAAAACCTGGTGCGGGTGACCGAGCTCTCCAGCGCCGGTGCGCACTACACCTGGCGGTACAAGCAGGATGGCCGCTCGGGCGAATTCTCTCGCTTCGTGCGCGCGACCGACCTCGCCGGCGCGCCGCGGCTCGATCAGATCTTCCTGAGCAGCGGGCCGGAAGAGTCGCCGGGCTTCACCGCGTTCTCGATCTCCAATGCCGTGTACCGGCGGCTGCACACCGAACCCGAAGTGCCATTCACCGTCACCAGCATCCTGGACGGTGGACCGCTCCGGCAGATTGGTCCGCTCGGCGCGATGATGGGCTCGCGGATCACGATGCGCGGCACCCTTGCCCTGGTGTCGCCGAAGCCCGAGCCGATGCCGGTGCTCCTCAACGGCCGGCGGGTGAACCTCGCGACGCTCCACCTGGTAGGTCACTTCGCGTTTCAGGGCAAGAGCTCCCAGACCGATTTATGGGTCGTCGCCGACAGCACCCACCCGCTGATTCTCCGGGTCGTCAACGGCAGCGATGTGCTCCAGACGATCCGGATCGATCATCCGGCCGCCCCTCAGTCGGTTCAGGCGGTCGAGAAGGCCCTGACGACCGCGTGCCGGGCCGAGTTGCCCGGGATCTACTTCGATTTCAACAGCTCGTCGCTCGACCCCGCCTCGGATCCGGTGCTGGCGAGCGTCGCCGGGTTTCTCGAAAAGCATCCCGACTGGACCATCGCGGTCGAGGGACACACCGACAATGTCGGTGGCGCGGCATTCAACCAGACGCTCTCGGCAAAGCGTGCCGACGCGGTGCGGCAGGCGCTGACGGCGCAGTACCACATCGCGCCGGCCCGGCTTCAAGCAAGCGGCTTCGGGGATACCCGTCCCCTGGAATCGAATGCAACGCTCGAGGGTCGTGCGCGCAACCGGCGCGTGGAGCTTGTGCGACCCTGCAAAGGAGGTAGCTGATGATCAGGACGCTATTGACCGTTACGCTCGCCGCCGCGGCCGCGTGCGGGAAGAAGGATGCGCCGAGCGGTGCGAAGGCCGATACCACCAGCGGGACCGCCGCGAGTCCGCCGAAAAACACCGCCGTCGTTCAGACCCAGGGCGCGCCGTCGGATCCGTGCGGCTGGATCTCGCAGGCCGACGCCGAGAAGGCGCTGGGGGAGCCGCTGACCGGGGCCCCGACGCGGGTGCGGAGCAGCGAGACCCCGGTAGACGCGCCCGACGGGTCGGCGTGCCGTTATGACCTGGCGAGCACCGGGCTCAAGCGCAGCATCGCCATCTCGCTCACTCCGGACGAATCGGGCGTGATGCAGTCGGCGTTCATGGGCATGGGCAGCGTCGAGCCGGAATTCAAGGGATCGGAAGCGCAGGGCGACACGCTGATCGACGGACACTGGGATTTCATGAGCGCGATCCCCGGTGGGCTGACCGCGGCGGGGAAGGGGCGCATTGCGGTGCTGGTGTCCGCGTCGGTGGGGACCGGCGACCTGGGGATGGCGCTCGCCGGCGCCATGGTGGACCGGATTCCCGACTTGCCGTTCACGGAGGATCCGGCCGATCCGGCGGTGGCGCCCCAGGGTCCCGATCCCTGCGCGCTGATCACCCGCCAGGAAGCCGAGGCGGTGCTCGGCCCCTTGGCGATCTATCGGTCACGCAAAGCGACGGCGCTGGTCTACGGCTCCGGGCCGAGCTGCACGTACTTCACCGGAAAGCACCGCGCGCTCGTCGTGACCCCCACATGGCGGCTCGGTCGCGAAATGTTCAGTATGCTGGGTGGCGCCCGCACGCTGGTTGCCAGCAAGCTGGGCGGCACGGATGCGCCCGACACGCTGGAGGGGAGCTGGGATCAGCTGGCGACGACCTCCGCCGGCGCGCTCCTGGTGCTCAAGGGTGACAAGATGCTGACGATCCAGTTCAAGTCGTCGGGCGCCAACCTCGACAAGACGATCGCGCTGGTTCGCGCGGCGATGCCACGGTTCTAAGCAGGTCTACGCTCACCTAGGGAGAATACTCGCAATGTCCTATCTCGTCCGGACGGCCCTTACCATTGCCGGCGCGAGCCTGCTGGTGGGGTCACGGTTCCAGGCTCTGGAAGACGGTGTCCAGGTGGTAATCCTCAACGGTCCTGACGCCGGCACTTACAAGTCGGTGTCATCGGAGACAGTTTGCGCGCACTTCAAGGAGCAGAAATTTTCCACCGCGACGTGGAGTGATTCGGACATCAAGGACCCGAAGAAGATGTCGGCCGCGGGCATCAAAGTAGAAAACCCCGAAGTGGCGGGCCCGAAGAAGGGCGACGTGCAGATCAGCTTCGGGGGGCATGCGCGCGCGTATGTGGCCACGCTGGAGCCGGTCACGATGACGGTCAAAGGGAAAGGCGCGATCTTCACGTTCGAAGGCGCGATCAAAGGGGTCAAGATGAAGGTGACAGGGACCTGCAAGGTGGTCGAGGAACTGTGAGGTTCCTGGTGGTGGTGGTCGCCGCTGCGGTCGTTGCCGGATGTGGCAAGAAACCAGCGCAACACGCCGGGGCGGCGCATCAAATCAAGAAGAGCGAGATGAGCCTCGCCGAACAAAAATACGGGATCGCGCCGATCCCGAATGCTTCGGTTACGTACCAACCCGAGGTCATCGTCGTCGGTGGCGGGGCAGAATCCGTCCGTTCGCAGGACCCCAATGGCTTTATCTGGACGATCGACGGCAGCGCAGCCCATGCCGACGAGCTGGTGCCGGACAAAATACTCTTTCTGACCAACCGCGTGGTGGGCCGAGTCCTGGACGTCCGCAAGGATGGCGGGAATCTCGTCGTCGTGATCGGGCCGGTGGAGCTCACCGAGCTTGTCCGCGAAGCGGATCTCCAGGTTGCCGACCTGCCGCTGGATTTCGGGGAGGCGCTGGCCTACACCGCGCCCGAATTGCCCGGCCAGGCCGTTTCCCTGACGCAGGCGTCCCTTGTCCCGGCCACCGCCATTCCGGCCGCTTTTTCCAGGACGGCAGGATCGCTCGCAGGCACACTGGAGCCCGTGGACTTGGGGAACCTCTCCAATTTCACAACCATTCCGGTCGCGAGCTCATCCGGCGTGGGCTTGCGTTCCACGACGAATGCCGGCGGCTTGAAGATGACTGCGGAAGTCCTGATGGGCCTGGCAGCGCCCAGGGTCGATATCGTCATCAGAATTCACGGCGGCGGCATTACGGAAGCGTCGGTGGAATTGAAGGGCGCCGCGAGTTTGAAGTGGAATTTCGACGCCAGCACCGACGTGGGTCTCGCCGCCAACGTCAACGGCCTGTTGTCGCCTGATACCGATTACAGTATTCCCATCGGAGTAAACGGGGCGTTTCCGGTCGCCATTACGGTACGACAGCGGCTCGAGATAAAGACGGGGTTCAGTGCGAAGAATACGTCGATCGGTGCCACCGGCGACTACACATTCAACGGCGGATTCAGGGTGGCCTACCGAAACAAATGGAGCGTGTCGGGTCCGCTTGGATTCCATCAAAACACGAAACTGGTGGAAATGGGACGTGGAACTTCACTCGGCGCGAACGGGATCAATCTCGCCCATTCGATAAAGATCGTCGCGGGTGTCGGCGCCTGGGGCTTTGTCGCCGGACCGTATTTCACATTCACCTCCGCAGTGGGGTTGGCGAGACTCCATGATATCGGCATGGTCGAGTGCATGCGCGCGCCCCTCGAGATCAAGCTCACGGGCGGCGTCGGCTATTTGATTCCGCAATCGGTGACCAGCGCCATCAATTTCATCCTGCGCAAGCTCAACGTCAAATACCAGATCAAGGGGGAAGGCGGTTTGGAGCCGAGCCAGCCGATGACGCTCCACAGTAGTGAATCGAATAAGGGGGGGTGCCCGACCGACAAGAAAGGGGCCTGAGGCCGCGAACCAGCGCCCGGGATCAGGGACCGGTTGCCTTGTGAGGCACCTCCAGCTAAATTGCATGGCTCACAACGACTTACGAATTCTGGAGTGTGTACCGTGAAGCCCAAAGTCCATCCCATGTATCGCACCATCGAAGCAGTGTGCGCATGTGGGAACAAGTTTCCGACTCGGAGCACCGCAGCTTCGATTCACGTCGAAGTGTGCAATGCCTGCCATCCGTACTTCACTGGCAAACAGCGCCTGATGGATACCGCCGGCCGAGTGGACCGGTTCCGCCGTAAGTACGGCGCGGAGCAGGCGGCCCCCACCGCCGCGCAGTAAGCCGTGGAGGCCCGACTCCGCCAAGCGCTCGCGCGGGCGGCGGAGGTCGCGGCCGCGCTTTCCGACCCCAAAGCGGCCAAGGATGCGGAACGGTTCTCCGCCCTTGGCCGCGAGCATGCCCGCCTCCAGCCAATCGTCCGCGCCGCCGAACGGGTCGCTCGCCTGAAGGACGACTTGAAACAGGCTCGGGAGCTGGCCCAGGAGGCCGATCCCGAGCTTGCCGCGCTGGTCAAGGCAGACCTCGACCGGCTTCCCGGCGAGATCGCCGCGCTTGAGCACGAGCTGGAGGAACAGCTGGTTCCGCGTGACCCCCTGGAAGACCGGGACGCCATCGTCGAAATCCGGGCCGGCACCGGCGGGGACGAAGCCGCGCTGTTTGCCGCCGACCTCCTGCGCATGTACACCCGCTTCGCGGAGCGCCGGGGCCTCAAGGTCGAGCCGCTCACGATGAGTGACGCGACCCTCGGAGGGGTAAAGGAAGCGATTGTGGCCTTTCGCGGACCCGACGCCTACGGGCTGTTCCGGCGGGAATCCGGGGTGCACCGGGTCCAGCGGGTGCCGGCCACCGAGTCCCAGGGGAGAATCCACACCTCCGCCGCCACGGTGGCCGTGCTGCCCGAGGCGCAGGAGGTGGACGTCAAGATCGAGCCCAACGATCTCCGCATCGACGTCTTCCGTTCGGGCGGCCCCGGGGGCCAGAGCGTCAATACCACCGATAGCGCGGTCCGGATCACCCATCTGCCCACCGGCACCGTGGTGCAGCAGCAGGATCAGAAATCCCAGCTTCAGAACAAGATCAAGGCGATGTCGGTGCTCCGCTCCCGAATTCTGGACAAGATGATCGCCGACCAGGAAGCGGCGCGGGCCCGGGACCGGAAGTCGCAGGTCGGCACCGGCGATCGCTCGGCGAAGATCCGCACCTACAACTATCCCCAGAGCCGGGTCACCGACCATCGCATCAATTTTTCCATGCACAACCTGCCGGCCACGATGGACGGCGATCTCGATGAGCTGATCAAGGCGCTCCGGATGGCCAGCCGGGAGGAATCCGTTGCCCTCTGACGCCTCGGTGCCGATCGCCGACCTGTTCGACGAAGCGACCAAGGCGCTCAAGGCCGCCGGCGTGGTCAAGCCGCGGCGCGAAGCCAACCGGCTCTGGGCCTGGCTCACTCGCACCAACCCCGGCGAGGCGTATCTGGGCCGGGAGCGCGGCGCGTCTCTCGAGGTCGTACCGGCATTCCGTGACGCGGTGGCGCGCCGCGCTGCCGGAGAGCCGATTGCCTACGTGCTGGGCCGGGCCGGATTCCGGAATCTCGAGCTTCTGACCGACCGTCGGGCGCTCATTCCCCGTCCGGAAACCGAGGGCCTGATCGACATCGCCCTCGAGCGGGTGAGCGGGGGGTGCGCCCTCGACATCGGCACCGGCACCGGCTGCCTGGCGCTGGCGCTGGCCCAGGAGGGCTCCTTCGACCGGGTGATCGGCGTGGACCTGTCCGCCGGGGCGCTTTCCCTGGCCGCGGAGAACGCCCGAATCACCGGGCTGCTTACCCGGTTTGTTCGAAGCGACTGCGGCCAGGGGCTCGAGCCCGGCCGCTTCGATCTACTGGTGACCAATCCGCCGTACCTCACCGACGCGGAATACGAGGCGCTCGATCCATCGGTCAAGGCGTGGGAGCCGCGACTGGCCCTCGCGAGCGGCGTCGATGGGCTGGACGCCGCTCGGCGCATATTTGGCCGAGGCAGGGAACTGCTGGCCCCGGGAGGATGGATGGCGATGGAGCTAGATTCCACCCGCAGCGGGGCCGCGGTCGCGCTGGCGAAGGCGTCGGGGTGGACCGAAATCAA